>NZ_JAZBJZ010000042.1:0-42043 GCF_036349135.1 Tumidithrix elongata BACA0141 | reverse complement strand
GGAAGAGGAAAACCCTGTCCACAACTTGTTTTTATTTCCCAACAACTCTATTATAGCGGTCGATGCGGCTACGTTGCTTTGTACTTGCTTATCGGCAATATTTTCAATTTGCCTTGCAACTTGTTTTAATGTCTCTTCAGGATTTTGGGTTTGAGATAATGTGGCAAAGGGGAAGAGTCCTTGGTATCGCTGAAATATTTCTGTGGGCTGCTCCCATAGTCTGATCGCGTTAAATTGATGGTTTAGCGTGCCAATGTTAAATGTGGTTTCATAGACTAGGGGGGATTGGCTGGGGGTAAGGTAGATGACGACTTGATGGATTTGTTTATCGGGAAATTTACGATACAGCCGCAGTCGATAATCTGCCATGCGGAAGGGGATATTTTGATTTGGCTCGGTTTGGAACTCAATATGCAGAATGATTTCTGCTGATTCGAGAAATATCACGGCATCGGCACGAATTGGCTCGACTGAGAGTTCGGAGGGTTCGAGTTTGGTTAGAAGGATCGCTTTGCCGAGTAGCCAATTGGCAAAGTCGGTGGGGAATGTCTCTGCGAGGAATTTACAGATGTTGTCGATCATCGTGGAATTTTATCATCTCAAGGGTATTTGAGAAGGAGTCAATCCATAGCTCAAATGATCGCTCACAAGTTTGAGAAAATCGCTTGCTTGTTTGGATAAAGATGTCTAGAACGATAGGATAGTTTCCAAGTAGATTTATTTGGTGCGTTTCATTTTATGAACACTCTCTACGCTACTAAAATCTAGATGAATTTGGATAGAAATTACTCCCAAAAGATAGCTGTTGGATTATGTTTTTTGCGTATAGCATTTTCGTCACTTTCATTTATCTCTCCATCTTCAAGCTGATCTACTGAATAAATACCTGATTCATGACATTCAGCTATTGTTAACATCATATTGGTAAGGCTAGAGTATTTCATCCAACTCCCACTTTCCATAAAGTACTTAAATACTGGTGATACTTTTGAGTTACTTTCGCTACAATCTACGAAATGATGCTCTTTAATATCCAGACTGAAGATTGGGAGCCATCTAATATTCCATATCTTAAATTCTGGACTATTTAATTCTACTAACTTGTTATACAAAGCTAACGCTCTTTCTAATGAATTAAAATTATCAAACATTGGATAAAGTATATTGTTCTCTAGACATTTGGAGGCGATACCATTATACCATTGAAATAGTTCGTATACCTCTTCGGAGAATTTGAATTCGTAACCACGGATTAACTCCTGAATTGTAGAATATGTCAAACCTTGCTGAAAGCATTCAGTAATAGATAGCTCTTTCTTTATCAGTTGAACCATTATTCGATCTAATGCATTTGTTAAATCTGACATAATAACCTCTAGATTAATATGGTTTAAAAGAACCCTTACGGGGGGACTGAACGCGCAATTTTGAAAGGTAATGCAATTACTCCAAATGCTCCTGTAATTGGAGTATTTCCCATGTTTATTGGAGCGATCGCCAATCTCACAAACCGAAAGAGATTCTCTCAAACTGGTAAAGATTATACCAATTTGATTGAGAACGCTATAGATAAGCATTTAGAGAGTTCCGACGTATGCTGAGGAGGGGCAAGAGCGATCGCTAGAACAACAAGCTAGATTTCAGGCAGAAGCGATCGCTGAGCGAGAGAAAATTGCGAAAGAACAAGCCGAAGCATTGCTAAAAAAATACAGAGATCGCTTCAGTGATATTCCTGAATAGAATGCTTGCTCGTTAAGTTTGTGGGCTGTTAGAAAAAGACCAGCGATCGCGGTGATTATTTGGGTTCTTCGATGGGTTCAGTCATACACTGGAGTAGAGTAAAATGATTATCCCCCTACGGCACTTTCTCCCCTGTTTGTCATGTCCTCTGACTATTTAAAACGAATTTTGACTGCCCGTGTCTATGATGTTGCCCAAGAGACACCCCTAGAGGTAGCTCCCAACCTATCAGCCCGACTGAATAATAAAATCTTGCTCAAGCGCGAAGATATGCAGTCGGTATTTTCGTTTAAGTTGCGGGGTGCTTACAACAAGATGGCTCAGTTAACGCCCGAACTCTTGGCACAAGGGGTAATTGCTGCCTCAGCAGGAAATCATGCCCAAGGCGTTGCCCTCTCTGCGCGTCAGCTAGGAACGCGCGCGATTATTGTCATGCCCATGACCACGCCGCAGGTCAAGGTCGATGCTGTCAAAGCACGCGGCGGTATGGTGATCTTGCATGGTGACACCTATGACGACGCCTATGCCTATGCTCGAAAACTAGAAGCCGAGAAAGGACTGACCTTCATTCATCCCTTTGATGACCCCGATGTGATTGCAGGGCAGGGCACAATTGGTATGGAAATTTTGCGGCAATGCCAGAAGCCAATTCATGCAATTTTTGTTGCGATCGGGGGAGGGGGCTTGATTTCTGGGATTTCTGCCTATGTCAAACAATTACGTCCTGAAATTAAGATTATTGGGGTTGAGCCGATCGATTCCGATGCGATGTCGCGATCGCTAGAAATAGGACATCGGGTGCGTCTACCTCAAGTCGGTTTATTCGCTGATGGGGTGGCGGTGAGAGAAGTCGGTGTGGAAACCTTCCGTTTGTGCCAGCAATTTGTGGATGAAGTCATTCTGGTGGGAACCGATGATATCTGCGCGGCAATCAAAGATGTCTTTGAAGATACGCGCTCCATTTTAGAGCCTGCGGGGGCTTTAGCGATCGCGGGGGCAAAAGCCTATGTAGAACGCGAACAAATCACAGGGCAAACCCTTGTTGCCGTTGCCTGTGGCGCTAATATGAACTTCGATCGCCTTCGCTTTGTAGCAGAGAGAGCGGAGTTAGGGGAACATCGCGAAGCAATTTTTGCTGTGGCAATTCCCGAGTCACCTGGAAGTTTGCGGCGGTTTTGTGAAAGTATTGGCAGACGCAATCTCACCGAATTTAGCTATCGCATTGCCGATGCGAAGGAAGCCCATATTTTTGTAGGGGTGCAAATTCAGAATCGGGCGGATGCGGTCAAGATGTTAGAAACCTTTGAAGCTAGCGGGCTTAAAACTGTCGATCTTACCGATGACGAACTCACGAAATTACATTTGCGTCACA
Organism: Tumidithrix elongata BACA0141; assembly: GCF_036349135.1. Taxonomy (NCBI): domain Bacteria; kingdom Bacillati; phylum Cyanobacteriota; class Cyanophyceae; order Pseudanabaenales; family Pseudanabaenaceae; genus Tumidithrix; species Tumidithrix elongata. Next base: position 38,931 of record NZ_JAZBJZ010000042.1, on the reverse strand, counting down.
TGGTCGGTGGGCGATCGCCTCTTGCCCATAACGAGCTACTCTATCGCTTTGAGTTCCCCGAACGTCCGGGAGCTTTGATGAAGTTCGTCGATTCCATGAGTCCCAACTGGAACATCAGCTTGTTTCACTATCGCAATAACGGTGCTGACTACGGGCGCATTGTGGTTGGCATTCAAGTGCCACCCCATGAGATGGAAGCATGGCATGAATTTCTCGATACCCTTGGCTATCACTATTGGGATGAGAACGAAAACCCTGCTTACAAATTATTTTTGGGCTAGATAAAAGAATTCACCTAGATCTTATTCCCCTCTCCTTAAAGGAGAGGGGCTAGGAGAGAGGTTCTTAACTTACTTCAACTTGTCTAGAATCCGTTTCATCGCTTCTTCTACATTTTCGCGGCTGTTGAATGCGGAAATGCGGAAATAGCCTTCCCCTGCGGCGCCAAAACCAGAGCCGGGAGTTCCCACTACATTTACTGTTTGTAGCAACTTATCAAAAAAGTCCCAACTGGATAAGCCATTGGGCGTTTTTACCCAAACATAGGGGGCATTGATGCCACCATAGACCGCTAACCCTGCGGCGGTGAGTTGTTCGCGAATTATCTTGGCATTTTCCATATAGAAACCGATCAATGCCTTAATCTGTGCCTGCCCTGCTTCAGAATAGACCGCTTCAGCGCCTCGCTGGACAATATAAGAAACTCCGTTAAATTTCGTGGATTGACGACGATTCCAGAGTTTCCATAGTTCCACATCCGAACCATCAGAGGCTTTGGCTGTTAAGGTTTTAGGCACAACGGTAAGCGCACAACGAGTTCCAGTAAAGCCTGCATTTTTTGAGAAGGAACGAAACTCGATCGCACAGTCTCTCGCTCCTTCTATCTCATAAATCGAGTGGGGCAGTTCTGGATCGGTGATAAAGGCTTCGTAGGCAGCATCAAAAAAGATAATCGAACCATGGGCTTTGGCATAGTCAACCCACGCCTTTAGATATTCCTTTGTAGCGGTAGCCCCTGTAGGGTTGTTAGGAAAGCAGAGATAAATCAAATCAACCTTCTCAGAGGGAATCTCGGCGACAAAGTCATTCTCCGCTGAGATTGGTAAATAGACTAAGCCGCCATATTCGCCCTTGTCATTCATTTCCCCTGTGTTACCAGCCATCACATTCGTGTCTACATACACAGGGTAAACGGGGTCAGTTACCGCGATCGCGTTGTCATGTCCAAAAATGTCGAGAATATTGCCACAATCGCACTTAGAGCCATCCGAGATAAAAATTTCAGAGGCATCGATCGCACAGCCTCGCGCTTGGAAATCATGGGCAGCAATTTTCTCTCGCAACCAAGCATAGCCTTGCTCTGGCCCATAGCCTTTAAAACTAGCGCGATCGCCCATGTCTTGAACGGCTAGCGTCATTGCCGTGCGGCAGGCTTCAGGAAGTGGCTCTGTGACATCGCCAATGCCCAACCGAATAATTTTGGCATCAGGATTTGCTTCGGCATATGCATTTACCCGCCGAGCAATTTCTGGAAAAAGATAACCCGCCTTGAGTTTGAGATAGTTACTATTGATCGTTGCCATAGCAAATGATGACTTTGGATTGTGACTGAATATTACTAACCTAGTATGCGACAAAAAGAAGACATCCAAGCCTGTTTTGCCTTTGCGGCAGATCGAGATCGGAGACTAACTGTAATTCCCTATGAAATTGCTGTTTGATAAAAACTTTTCTCCAAAACTACCATGCATACTAGCCTCAGATCCCCCTTTTCATTTTCACTAAACTTGCATTGGTTGCTGATTATTCAAAGACAAACGAGGCTTAATCGTTTTTTGAATCTCTTCTCCTGTTAACTGCTCAGCCGATCTCAATTCATAAGACTTTTGCAAATTAAGCCCTAATTCAGCACCCGTACCAAACCATCGCCCCAAACGTAAAGCAGTATCAGCCGTTATGCCTCTTTGTCCGTTTAAAATTTGAGTCACACGGTTGGTGGGAATATGAAGCGATCGCGCCAGTTCAGATGCACTCAATCCTAGTTCTACAAGCTCATCTGCTAAAATCTCTCCAGGGTGAATGGGGGGGCTTGTCATGGGTGTTTCAATTAGTTGACTGACTATTTGAAGTGTCTTGACGTTTGACCTGAAATTTGCCGTCGATCGCTTGAGCAGCTTGCTCAGGCGTGGTAATCCAATAGCTGTAGCGAAATTCATTCGGGTCGCTCGGTCTGCCGGGCAAGGTGAAAGATTGAACTTGGTTGGGTTTGAGGCTGAGACTAAAAGTCCCCAGTGCCAACATTTCATCAAAGCTCAGATCGGTATCCACATGTCGCCGCAGCACCGTCACCAGATCGTTGAGCTTTAGGACGAGGGTTGGGTTACTTAATTTGGCTTTGAGCGCTTTTAGCAGAACTTGTTGTCGCTTAATCCGCCCAATATCCCCTTCTTCGTCATGGCGAAATCGTACAAATCCTTCTGCTTGTTTGCCATTCAGCACTTGCACGCCGGGGTAAAGATCGATGTCGAGTTTTTGCGTCTTATCGACATAGCGCATGCGCTTGGGAACGTTTACCTCCAAGCCACCCAAGACATCGACCAAATCGACTAAACCTGCTGTATCAATGCGGACATAATGGTCAATATTGACATCATTGAGCGTCTCTGACACCGTTGATTTGGCTAAAGCTGCCCCGCCATAAACATTGGCAGCATTGATCTTTGTGCGTCCTGCGCCGGGGATGGGTACTTGCGTATCGCGAGGGACAGAGAGGATGGTGAGAGAGCGATCGTAGGGGTCAAACCGAATCAGTAGCATGGTGTCGCTACGACCGTTAAAAGACTCTGGCGAATCGAGGGGAGCCCCGGGGACGCGATCGATCCCTAAGACTAAGATCTGCAAGGGGCGATCTAGTTTGCGACCCAAGGCTTCAACAAAGACTTCTTCGGGGTTACGTCCCTTGAGCAGCCCCATCCAGTCCAGATTATTGATTGGGACAAATTTTGCTAAAAGAATGCCCCCACCCACTGCGATCGCGGTGATCGTGGCAAGTGTAATTTTCCCCCAAGGAATTTTGCGCTGCTTGGGTTTTATTTGATTAGACGGATTTTGTTCTAATGGTGAAAAATTAGGGGTGAACGCGGCTTCGGTTTTCGCTTCGGTAAAGGGGGGGAATCCCGAGTCTGATTGCGTAGATGGCTCAACAGGCTTTATGGCTGGCTGCGGCATTGGTCGTTGAATTGACTGGGAGGATAGAGATTCAATCGGCGACTGAGGAGTCTGCCTGAGGGTGTGAACTGTTTGCAGGGGCGTAATACCCTGACCTCCAGTTTGCTGTTCTGACCTAGGTCTATTCGTCACTCAACACAACCTAATTCTATAATTCACACTAGTAACATATACTGCAAGCCAATAACTATGCAAGCGATCATTATTGCCGGAGGCAAAGGAACACGCCTAAGACCCTTGACTTATGGCTGTCCTAAACCAATGCTACCTCTTTTAGATCGACCATTTTTAGCATGGATGATCGATCGCTGCCGAGATGCAGGCGTCTACGACATTTTGCTGAATGTGCATTATCAAGCCCAACAGGTCACAGATTATTTTGAAACAGGCGATCGCTTTGGCGTAAAAATTCGCTACATCGAAGAATCTACGCCTTTAGATACAGCGGGCGCAATTAAATTGGCAGAGCCCTACCTAACGGGCGAGTCTCTGATTGTGTTTAATGCGGATGTACTTACCGATTTAGACTTAAACGCAGTGATTAAGTTCCATAAGGCTAATCAAGCTGATGCTACGCTCACCCTGACAAGGGTTCCAGACATCACACCTTTTGGTTTGGTTGAGATAGATCCAAATCACCAAGTCCAAGCATTTCGAGAAAAGCCCACAGCAGCCCAAGCCGTGGAATTTTTGGCGCAAGGCATCAATACGATTAATGCGGGAACCTACATTTTGGAACCTCACATTTTTGATGCCTATCCTCAAGGAGAACCGCTGAGTTTTGAACGGGTAGTATTTCCAAATGTATTATCTCAAGGATTGAAGATGATGGGATTTGTCTGGGATGGTTATTGGATGGATTTGGGAACCCCAGAAAAATATTGTCAAGCACATGTGGATATTCTAGAAGGAGCGATGCCTTTTGGACTTTCTGAATCTAATGAGTCCACCGAACAGGGAATCTGGATCGCTAAGACGGCGGAAGTCAACCCTCAAGCGACATTGGCATCTCCTTGCTATATTGGCGATCGCGTCAAGGTCGGCGCAAATGCGAATATTCCAGCAAACACGATTATTGGAGCGAATTCTCTTGTCGATCGCGCCATTTCTCAGGGGATTTATGCGCCAGGTTCGATATTGATTTAGTCCAAATCCAATTTGGGGGCAGTCTTCCCATGACTGTCCCCAAATTGAATTCTTTCAATGTAGAACCTTTAGCTGATTTATTCCAGCTTTAAGTGCTGAATTACCGTATTTACATCTTTATCACCACGTCCAGAGCAGTTGAGTACAATTCGTTGGTCGGCGGTGAGTTGAGGGCAGAGGGTTTCTAGATAAGCGATCGCATGGGCGGTTTCTAAGGCAGGGATAATTCCCTCCAGTTGAGATAGACGTTGGAAAGCGACGAGGGCTTCGGCATCGGTGACGCTATAGTATTCGGCTCTGCCAGCATCCTTGAGATAGCTATGTTCTGGACCTACACCGGGGTAATCTAAGCCTGCACTAATGGAATGGGCTTCTTGGACTTGACCATCGCTATCTTGGAGCAAATAGCTCATGGCTCCATGCAAAACTCCGATTCTACCGTGGGTCAAGGTTGCGGCATGTTTCTCGGTATCCACTCCTTCCCCTGCGGCTTCAACCCCAATTAAGCGCACTGTCTTTTCATCTACGAACTCATGGAATAAGCCCATGGCATTGGAACCACCGCCAACGCAGGCAAGTAGAATATCTGGCAATCCACCCCATTTTTCAAGGCATTGCTTTCTGGTTTCGCGACCGATTACGGCATGAAAATCGCGCACCAGCATGGGATAGGGATGAGGGCCTGCAACAGAACCAAGGATATAGTGGGTTGTTTCTACATTCGTCACCCAATCGCGAATGGCTTCTGAGGTGGCATCCTTAAGCGTACCGGTGCCAGCCGAGACGGGACGAACTTCAGCACCCATCAAACGCATCCGAAATACGTTTAAGGCTTGGCGTTCCATATCTTGTACGCCCATGTAGATCACGCAATCAAGCCCGAATCTGGCACAAACCGTAGCTGTGGCAACCCCATGCTGGCCTGCACCCGTTTCGGCAATAATGCGTTTTTTACCCATGCGGCATGCCAATAAGGCTTGTGCCAAGGCGTTGTTAATTTTATGCGCACCTGTGTGGTTTAAATCTTCACGTTTTAGATAAATTTGGGCAGTGCCATAGTGAGCCGTAAGCCGTTCGGCAAAATACAAAGGGCTGGGTCTGCCCACATAATCGCGCAAATAACCATCTAGCTCTTGTGTAAAGCTCGCATCATTTTGGTAAAACTTCGCCGCTGTTTCTAGTTCGCTCAGCGCACTCATGAGGGTTTCTGGCACGTATTTCCCACCAAAAACACCAAATCGCCCTAGCGCATCGGGACGGCTAGCAAGGGAGTTGGGCTGAGCATTGGGTTTGAGTGGTGTCTGAGTCATGGAAGTTTAGCGCGAGGTATTTATGAGATGTGACTGTAGCTAGGATAGCAAATAGATCAATCTAAAAAATCTACCCTAGACGATTCTCAACAGCTTAATTTGCGGCGGACGAGCCCGTAGGACAAGTGAGTACATCCGTGGCTGACTTTGGTGGAGTAGAAACTTCGGGTGGGGTTTGAGAGGGCTGATCGGTGGCGCAGACAATCCCCATGGTCAATTCATTGCCAGTTTCCCCAACCACAAATACTGAAACAGTATAGCTTTTGATTTCAGGCTTTTTCGCAGTAGCTGTGACTTTGACCTGTTTGGGTTTGACCTCAGCTACCTCAAATTTATAACTTTCCGTATCGGTTTTAATGCCTAGCCCGAGTTCATCGACTGTACTAGCAAACTTACCTTTCTCCAGAAAAAATGCTTGTTGCCCTCTCATTACGGAATTGCTGTAAAGTTTGCCAGAGGATTCGTAGGCTTTGTTGAGATTGGGTACGGTTGCATCTGTACTAGTTGGAGATGGGCTGGCTAGAGATGGGCTGGGCGTGCTGTTGGCTAAAGGTTTAGGCGTACAACCTGTAGAGAAAGCGATCGCAGCGATCGCGACTAAGCTCATTCTAAAATGGCATTTATTCATAGATTTTAAGTATTAGTTTGTAACAATATGGAGAATTGTAGATGGAAATCTCGTGTTCGTTAAAACTTCATAACTGATTGAGGATGGCAACAACAACCTGCTTGAGAAAGTTGGCAAAATGAATCGCAATCAGATATGTTAAGGCTACATAACTTGACCGAGTTTATCTGTTGGCGTTAGTCCCGCGATCGCAACCATCCCTAAAATTGTTTTTAAATGAATTGATTGACTGCCTCAGCCTAATGACCAAATACCAACGCACAGACTGATGGAAGGGTCTTTTGCTCTCACACTGCTAATTATCACCTCAATTGGGGCTGGAGTTTTAGCACAGGTGGTTGCTAACTTTTTTAGAGTACCAAGCATCGTGTTTTTGCTGATTTTTGGCGTGGCTTTGGGGGGCAATGGCTTAAATATCATTCATCCTCGTTTGCTCGGCGATGGGCTTGAAGTCATCGTCTCGCTCTCGGTCGCGCTGATTTTGTTTGAAGGGGGGCTAAACTTACAACTGCGAGAACTGAGCAAGGTTTCTGCCAGCCTCCGCAATCTGGTTACGGTGGGGGCTTTAATTACCCTGGTGGGGGGTGGCGTTGCTGCCCATTGGTTGAGCGAATTTCCTTGGCCGATCGCGTTTTTATATGCGGCTTTGGTGGTAGTTACGGGTCCAACGGTGATCAACCCAATTTTGCAAGAGGTGGGGCTCGAACGACGACTCGCCACGATTCTTGAGGGTGAGGGAGTGCTGATCGATGCCCTTGGTGCTGTGCTTGCCGTGGTGGTCTTAGATGTTGTCTTGAATGTTGACGCCAATGCTTCAGAGGTGGTTCAAGGCTTGGTGGTGCGGCTTGGCATTGGTGGCGCAATCGGCGGGGCAGGGGGATGGTTTCTGAGTCAGTTTTTAAAGCGATCGCAGTTTCTTGCCGAAGATACCAAAAGTTCGGTCGTGGTTGCTGCTGTCTTGGGGCTATTTGGGTTAGCGCAAATGATTCAAAGCGAATCGGGGCTGTTAACAGCGGTACTCGCAGGAATTGTCGTCCGAGCCGCCGCGATTCCCGATCAGAGGCTGTTGTTAAAGTTTAAAAGTCAGTTAACCGTACTGACCGTATCAGTTCTATTCGTGTTATTGGCAGCCAATCTCTCGATTCCGAGTTTATTTGCTCTGGGATGGGGGGGCGTACAGACGGTACTGTTGATGATGCTGGTGGTGCGTCCGCTCAATATTCTGGTTTGTACGTGGAATAGCAGTTTTAGTTGGCGGCAAAAAGCTTTCTTAGCTTGGTGCGCCCCTAGGGGCATTGTGGCAGCTTCGGTGGCTTCTTTATTTGCGATTTTGCTAACCGATCGCGGCGTCAATGGCGGAGACTCGATCAAAGCGTTGGTGTTTCTCACGATCGCCATGACCGTATTTTTACAGGGCTTAACGGCAAAATGGATCGCCAAATTACTGCGACTGAGCGAACTGGAGACTTCAGGATTGGTGATTGTTGGCAGTAATCCGATTGGGATTTTGGTGGCGCGACTGTTTCAAAACAACGGTCAGCGGGTGGCGCTGGTCGATACCAGTGCTGAATCCTGTAAATTGGCGATCGCCCAGAATATTCCTGCCTTTGTCAGTAATGGTTTTGATGCCAAAGCCTTGGCAGAGGCAGGGCTAGATTCGGTCGGCACTTTCTTGGCTTTGACGGTGAATACCGATATCAATTTGGTGATTTCGCAGTTGGTTGTAGAAGAATTTCGTCCGCCCAAGGTTTTTGCTGTCTATGTAAAAGATGGAGACAAAAAGGAAGTCAATGGTTCCGAGATTCAGCAGGCGTTTGGCAGTCGCGTTCCGATCAAGACTTGGAACCAATATGTCAGCCAAAGAGAAATTCGGATTGGTGAAGTTACGCTTGAAACAGAAGAACTCGATCGCCAACTCAGCCGCTTTAACCAACTATTTAACACTGGAACCATACTCCCTCTCTTGTTTGAACGAAAGGAACGCCTGCAAATCGTCCCTGCAAATATTACTTGGGAAAATGGCGATCGGATTATCTATCTAATGCATACTCCTAGAGTTCTGCTTCCCAGCAATTCCGACTCTCCTAGTCTTGAACCCGAGCAGTTGGCGGAGTTAGGGAATAGCGAAGTCACGATTGAAGTTAAACCCGAAGCGATACCCTTAGTACCTAAAACCCTTGATTTAAATCGCGATCGAGACTATCTAAATATGGCAAGAGAGGTTTTGAAAAAGTTAAAATAACACAATATTAATCGCGAGGAGGCTAAATAAGCAGTTATTTGCGATCTCTTTCTATCTCAGCGATCGCTTGGCCAATGCACCATTCACGATCTTTCCCAGGATGCTTACTTCTCGTCTCTTCAATCATTCGTTTTGCTGACGGCACATTTCCTTTGAGAAGCACAAGCAATCTGCGTCCCCGACCTGTATCAAACTCCTCTGGAATCAATGGTTTTGTCACTTTACGAGGACGATTGCTGAGTAAGTACCAGACCAGCAATAGAACTATCAGGGGCACGAGTAGAAATACATAAGCCATGGGAACGATCTCCTAGAGTTGTAAATAACGTCAAAGTCTTCGATCCCTTGCTCCATGAGAAACGGGGGCAGTGAGTTTGGAGTCAGAGGGTTTAAAATTGCAATGTATAAATCTTTGCCTAGAAGCATTTCTGTAAAAAAATATTTCTATTGAGACTTTGTCCTGACTCCTCTCTAAACACAAAAGGTAAATGCCCCGGTGGAGGTGTTTGGAAATTGGGCAGACGCCCGTCTACATATTCCCAGCGATATTTTTGACGATCGTAGCGCGTATCGAGCAACCACTCACCTGTGAGCGATCGCCAACCCACCTTACTATACATTTTTTGCCAATCTTTTCCTTCTGATTCGTAAATCTTTTTTTGAGCAGTGAAACCCAGATTGCCATTACTGGCTTGAAGCCAAAGTTGATCGATTAAAACGATGCCTGCACAGGAAAGATTATTTAACTCATCTGGGTGGAAGGTTCCATCCCCATAGGATTTATCCCCAGCAAGTCTCAGCATAAGATTGTAGGTCTCTGCATCGGCTGCTTGCCAGTTGCTTTGCTTGAGATAGCTCCGTAATCGATCGTAGTCCACTGCCTCCTTTGGTAACTGAGGTTTGGCAATACTAGCAGGTGAGCTATTATTATCAGGTGCAAAAGTAGAAGAGGAACTCGCAACTGGATTGGAACTTCCTACCTCTTTGGGAGGGGAAGGGGGATTTAAGAAATTGATCACTGCGATCGCGGCAATTACAGATACCCCAACACCCGTTATGATTTGCCAAGGGTTGTAAGTAGGACGTGGTTTAGTATTGCTGGGCAGAACAGAAGAGATTGGCAAGGGAGATGGAGATAACTGAATGGAATTTTGATCGAAAGGTTGCAACAAGAGTAAATAGGGTAGGTGCTGTAAATCATTGAGAACTTGATCGACCGTTTGGTAGCGAAGTTTAGGGTTGTAGCTGATCATTTTGTCAAGAATTGCCCCAAACTCGTCGCTAACTTTGGCATGGGAGCGCCATTCGATCTCACCAAAGTCTCCGCGCAAAAATTGACTAGGATGCATTCCCGACAATGCTTGTAATGCCACCATTCCCAATGCAAAGATGTCGCTATTGGTAGAAGATTTTCCATGGGACTGATCGATAGACATATATCCAGGGGTTCCAATTGGCAGGGTTCCTTTATGGGAGCTATCGATATCGTTCGCTTCTACTTGCACCTGTTTCACCGTCCCAAAATCAATTAGAACGATTTTATCGTCATCATGTCGTCTGATCAGGTTGCTAGGCTTGATGTCACGGTGAATTACACCACGGCTATGCACAAAAACTAAAATCTCTAAAACATCCCTAACTAGTTTGGCGACTCTAGATTCAGCCATTTGACTGCCGGGTGGAATCTCTTTGCTAATTGGATGCCCGTCAATAAATTCTAGAACGAGATACCATTCATCATTTTCTTGAATGGAAGCATATAACTGGGGAATCTGATCGTGCTTGAGTTTTCCAAGCGCTTGCAGTGTTTCTGCTTCTATTTTAAATAGTTCTAGCGCTTTACTGGTAAATAGCGGGTCTTTATTATTGGGATTGAGATGCTTAACCACACATTTTGAATGTTTCGGTATAGGCAACTGTAGATCTTCAGCAAGATAGGTTTGGGCAAACCCCCCCTCTGCTAGGTCGCGGATGATCTTGTAACGCCCTTTTAATACTTGTCCCTTCATATTTTTCTTTCAGCCAACAGGAAGATTAAAAATCATCTGGACGCTCGATATCCCTTATATATTTGACATCAATTACCTGTTCGTCGTCATCATACCGAAGAAAATCATTGTTCGCTTTTCGAGTGGTTTCCCGTTGTTGATTTGTCTTTCCATATTTAACCGTTTCCTCGTCATCTTCTTCGTAATCCTCGTCATCATCTTCTTCGTACTCATCTCTTACTGCTGCGATCGCCCGACGACGTAACCAATCGGCAATCCAGTTGATCGCTGCTGCTGCGATCGCGCCACTGATAAATGCGACGAGCATTGCTAGGCTAAGGGGTATCGGCATTGTAGCTTGCCCCAAGAAGAATATGCTAACCAGGGGTTGTAAGTTCTGGATAAATATCGCAGCCAAGAAGGTAATCGCACAACCTAAAAGGATGAGGCGACCGATGGGGAGTGAGGTTTTAGCGAATCGATCTCTAGCCATAGTTCTAAGTGTATTCCTCTATTCGCCGATCTTGAGGGATAGCTGAGATTGCATGAATTGGATCGACTGAATCGACGGGATCTGAACTGGTTCTGCCTTGCCAACGCTTAATGATATCGGCATCGATATCTAACTGGTCAAAGGTGCGTGCCACCACAAAATCTACCAGATCTTCAATTGTACGCGGCTGATGATACCAAGCGGGAATCGCAGGCACAATCCTCGCGCCTGCTTCTGCTAGGGCGGTAAGGTTGCGGAGGTGAATTAAGCTCAGGGGGGTCTCTCTCGGCACGATCACCAACTTACGACCTTCCTTGAGATGAACGTCGGCAGCCCGTTCGAGCAAGTCCGAACTTAACCCATGGGCAATTTTTGCCACGGTAGCCATGCTGCATGGTGTGACCACCATCCCCAAAGTCCGAAATGAACCGCTAGCAATATTAGCCCCGACATCAGACCAAGAATGACAGGTGAGCTGACCGCTATTTTCTTGACAGCGATCGCGCCAAAATTGTTCTTGCTGCTTGGGATTACTGGGCATTGCGCCTAAATTTTCGGACTGCCACACCATGATGGCGGCTTTAGAGGCAACGAGTTCTACCCTGTAGTGATTTGCGAGTAAAAACTTGAGCGATCGGACGGCATAGATCATACCTGATGCCCCAGAAACACCCATGGCGATGGGTCGATCTTTCAGCAGATTATCCATGAGTTAGACACTCGATCGATTGGGTTGGGTGAACTGGGGTTATTGACATTTTTATTTCAAGGATGTTGCGATTCAGTAGGTTGCGATCGCTTGCCTAGTCTAATCTATTCGTAATTTAACTGGTTATTTTACGGATATGGATTTTGTACGGCGTTTGCAGCCTACTGGAGATTGAGATTCCTGATTGATATTTTTGATTCATTCGCCTTTTCAGGCTTGCGTATAATCTGATAGACCTTTGTAAATTCTTGAGTAAAGACCTATGTCAGAGTGGCGTGAGATTTCTGGGAATGTGACGGCAGCAAAAGGCTACAAAGCCGCAGGTATCACAGCAGGACTAAAACCATCCGGTGCGCCCGATTTGGCACTGATTGTCTCTGATGTGCCCGCGATCGCCGCAGGCGTATTTACAAAATCTTGCGTTCGGGCTGCTTGCGTAGACTTTAATCGCCAAGTATTGCAATCAGGCGTAAAGGTAAAAGCCATTCTCGTTAATGCGGGGCAAGCCAATGCCAGCACTGGCGAAGAAGGTTGGCGCAATGCCGTGGAATGTGCCGAACTCGTGCAAAAAGCTTTGGGGATTGAAGAAGGGGTAATGGTTGCCTCCACGGGCGTAATTGGCAAACAACTACGCATGGACTTAATGCGCCCAGGAATTGTGAAGGTGGCTGAGGCACTCTCGGCAGAGGGGGGAGACAATGCAGCTAAAGCGATCGTGACTACCGATACCGTCACCAAGTCCATTGCTCTCGAAGGTACGATCTCGGGTCATACAATTCGGATTGGAGGAATCTGCAAAGGTTCGGGCATGATTCATCCCAATATGGCGACGATGCTGGCATTTGTCACCTGTGATGCGGCGGTTGCGCCCGCACTTTGGCAAGACATGGTAAGCCGCGTCGCGGACAATAGCTTTAACCAAGTCACCGTCGATGGCGATACCAGTACGAACGATATGCTGGTTGCCCTCAATAACGGTCAGTCTGGCGCTCCAGAAATTACGGATGCCGCATCCCCTGAAGCAAAGCAATTGGAGGCGATGTTGACAGAAGTGGGTGTCTATCTTGCCAAAGCGATCGCGCGGGATGGTGAAGGTGCAACCTGTTTGATCGAAGTGACTGTCAGTGGAGCCTCTGACCAAGCTGCCGCCAGACAAATTGCCAAAACCATTGTGGGTTCCTCGCTGGTTAAATCAGCCGTGTTTGGTCGCGATCCTAACTGGGGCAGAATTGCCGCCGCCGCAGGGCGATCGGGTGTATATTTCGATCAAAACAAGCTCAATATTCACCTTGGCGAGTTTGTGATGATGGCAGATGGATCGCCCCAAGATTACGATCGCAACGCCGCCAGTAACTATCTTAAAAATCCTACGGTTCAGATTGCAGTCAGTGTGGGGGATGGGGATGGTGTCGGCACTGCTTGGGGCTGCGATCTGAGCTACGACTACGTCAAGATCAATGCTGAGTACACAACCTAGACCTAATCAATGGGCGATTTACTGAATAGACAAAGTATTTTAATCCGCAAAAAACAATGACTTAACTTATGATTAAACTAATTTGTCACTCATGAGTGACAAATTAGTTTGTTTAAGAGATTGACTAAAATGTAGTAGTTTCAATCAATCTGTTCCAAAAAACAGTGGTTGTGTGTTAATACATTCTCACCTAAGTCAAAGGAGTGTGCTACTTGGATACTCAGATTGAGCGCGAAAACGACAGTCCGTCAGAAATTCAGCCCACCAAGCCAACGGGAATTCTCCCTAATAGCAAGATTACCCCTTCTTTGCCCAAAAATAGGAATAAATGGCTTATTCCCCTGATCCTTTTGGGTGCTGCATCCTTGGGGCTGGGAACTTGGTATGCGATCGGGCTGCTCGGCAGTAAGCCGCAGCCATCTGCGGGAGACACAAAAGTCCTAGAAACTAAAACTGAAGCAGATGCGACCATCAGTGCTTTGGGACGTTTAGAGCCACAGGGTGAAGTAATTAAAGTTGCCTCGCCATCAGCCTTGGGCACTTCTCGTATTATACGGTTGATGGTTAAAGAAGGCGATACAGTCAAGCAAGACGATGTCATTGCCGTTCTCGACAGTTACTTTAAAAACCAAGCAGCTTTGGCGCAAGCCCAGAGTCAAGCGCAGGAGGCAGCAGAAAAGTTAGAACAGGTAAGAGCTGGGGCAAAGTCAGGCGACATTCAAGCGCAACAGAGTAATGTTTTGGCAGCAAAAGCAAATGTAGAACGGGCCAAGGTGGAATTTGACAAGGCTGTAATTGACTACAAGCGCTATGAGATTCTCTATAAAGAGGGTGCTGCCTCAGCTTTTACGCTGGATAGTTTTGCAATTAAGGTCAAATCCCTAGGAGAACAGCTCAACCAAGCGCAGCAACAATTTTTACAGGCCCAGGGACTACTCAGCAGTACAGCCGAAGTCCGACCAGTGGATATTCGTGTTGCAGAGGCAGCGTTGCAGTCAGCCATTGTTAAAGTGAAAAGTGCCCAAGTCGATTTAGATTTGTCTCAAGTTCGTGCCCCCATTAGCGGACAAGTGCTGAAAGTTCATTCTAAAGTTGGTGAGGTAGTCGGCTCAGATGGTGTGGTAGAGCTAGGCAATACCCAGCAAATGTACGCTGTAGCAGAAGTGTACGAAACCGATATCAACAAAATCAAGATTGGGCAAAAAGCCACGATCGCTTCTAACAGTAGAGCTTTTGAGGGTGAAATCTCAGGCACGGTCGAGCAGATCGGTTTGCGCATTGCTAAAAATGATGTGCTGGGGACTGACCCTGCGGCTAAGACCGATGTACGCATTATCGAAGTTAAAATTCGCTTAGATGATAGTAAAAAGGTATCTGGACTGACCAATTCTCAAATTTCTGTCAAGATCAACACGCGCTAAATTCAGGCTAGATGCGCTCACTCAAACAAGGAGATGTTTCGTATGTCAGTAGAAATTACGATACAACCTACTACGCAATCAGAAGTTTTGCCCTCTGAAGTTATTTTGGGTTGGGAACCAACTCCACCTCCTACAGACTTAATTTTTGATGATGGTGAACCCTTGGAAACAAACCGCCACCACACAGTAGTGCCTAGCTGCCAGACTCCTAGAACTAGGTGAAGATCCTAGCAACTTGTAATTCTTATCGCAAAACCTGAAAGTTATGATCTTTGCTGTTCCGCTTGCTTGGCTGCAACTAACCTACGAGAAAAGTCGCTTACTGGTCGCGATCGCGGGTATTACCTTTGCCGTAGTGCTGATGTTTATGCAGGTCGGCTTCCAAGACGCCCTGTTTACCAGTGCCATCCGCTTGCAAAGTAGCTTGGTGGGGGATGTTGTTTTAATTAGCCCCCAATCGACGAATCTCGTAGGAATGCGCAATTTTTCACAACGGCGGATGTACCAAACTCTAAGGTATGAAGGTGTCGAGTCGGTCAATGCGCTTTACATTGGCTTGTCCGCATGGAAAGTCAAAGAAGACCCAGCAGGTAAAACCCGCAATATCCTTGTATTGGGCGCGAACCCTGCGGCGAATGTGTTTAAGATGCCAGGAACTGTAGAGGGGATGAGTCAGGTTCAACAGCAGGATGTGATTTTATTCGATCGCAGTTCGCGTATTGAGTTTGGTCCAATCGTTTCAGAGTGCGGTGTAGATGCTCTAAAGACTCTCTATACGGCTGAGGCTTTTCAATGCAAAAATATCGTAACAAGAGAGATCGATAACCGAAAAATCAAGATAGGTGGTCTATTTGAGTTAGGTTCATCTTTTGCGGCTGATGGGGCAATCATTACCAGCGACACCAACTTTCTTAGAATTTTAGATAAACGTAAAGCAGGGCTAATTAATGTTGCCTTGATCAACCTGAAGCCCAATGCATCTCCATTCAACACGATCGCAGATATTGTCAAAGGTCTACCTGGTGAAACGGTTGTATTAACAAAAAAAGGGCATCTCAAAGCCGATGGCAAGAGAGTCAAGCAGGTTCCTTCCGATCCAGATCGTGTTGCGATTGATAAGAAAGATTTGACTCTTGATGATATTAAAGAAGCTGCTGATGTTGCAGTTGACGATACCCGCATTCTGACCATGGAGGGGTTTAGAAACTTTGAAAAGAGTTACTGGCAAAAGAGCACGGCGATCGGGTTTATTTTTACATTGGGCACGATCATGGGCTTTATCGTAGGCATTGTGATCGTGTACCAAATTCTCTATACCGATGTTTCCGATCACATGGCCGAATATGCCACCCTCAAGGCAATGGGTTATAGTAACTTCTATCTTTCTAAGGTCGTGATCCAAGAAGCCTTTGCATTATCTTTTCTAGGTTTTATCCCCGGATTAATCATCTGCACGCTTCTTTACGACTTAACCAGAAATGCCACCCGTTTGCCTCTTTCTATGAATAGTGACAACTGGTGGAAAGTCTGGTTTGTTTTAACACTGACTGTTGTCATGTGTTGTATTTCTGGGTTTATCTCTCTGCGTAAAGTCCATTCCGCTGACCCTGCCGAGATCTTTGGCTAGTTCCCTCCTTCTATCTTTCTCTCCAACTCAGCAATACGCTTCTCTAATTTACGAATTGTATGTAACATCTCTGGAAGTTGGAGTTCTGCAACCATAATGCGCTTCCGTTCTCGTTCGGGTATGGCAGGAAAGCCTAATACTTTTGCCCCCGCATCGACATGGCTGATCACACCAGATTTTGCTCCCACCAGCGCTCCCTCACCGATCGCTGCGCGATCGCCAACGCCCACCTGTCCTGCCAAAACTGCATGATGTCCCAAGGTCACACCACCCGCTAAGCCAACCTGAGACACCAAAATACAGTGAGGCGCAATATTCGCCCCATGCCCAATTTGGACGAGATTATCGATCTTTGTGCCTGTGCCAATACGTGTCGTGCCCACAGCAGGGCGATCGATCGCAGTTAGACAGCCAATTTCCACCTTATCCCCTAAAATCACGTAACCCGTCTGAGGAATTTTGTACCAACTGCCATCCGCCTGTAGTTCAAAACCAAAGCCATCGCCCCCGATCGCTGTTCCGGGATGAATCAGACAATTTGCGCCAATTTGCGTACGATCTACGATCGTACAATTGCTATGGATCGTAGTGTCCGCACCGATCGCCACGTCATCATAAATTACGGTATTTGGGAAGATCGATACCCCATCACCGATCGTGACGCGATCGCCAATCACGACGCCTGCGGCGATCGCAATATTTTTTCCGAGTTGTACGCCTTCTCCTAAAACTGCCGTGGGATGGATCCCTACAGATAGCTTAAGGGGCTGGTGAAACCGCTCGAGTACTTTGGCAAATAGCAACCGAGGATTGTTGGTACGCAAACAGGGGAGTTTGCAGGGGGTATTGAGATCTAAAATCACCGCACTGGCTTGGGTACGCTCGATCTCTGCTAGGTATTTAGATGAACCTAAAAAGGTAATTTCGCCTGCTTGCGCCCGATCGATGGCGGCGACACCCGTAATTTCAGGATCGTCTCCTTGCAGGTCTAACTGACAGTTTGAGAGTCCAACCGCAAGTTGTGAAAGTTTCATAGATAGATGGCAGTAAAGGTAAACATAAGACTGAACGCAACCTATTAAATCACTTTGCGAATTACTTCTCATCCTACGCAGGAACCTATTCTCTAACCAAAGCGAAATATGGGTTGTATGTTCAAAGAGGGTTAAAGAATAGCCCACCTTTGCGCACTTAGCTTGTGTAGCGAGACTAGATTAGAATCGCCAGACTAAATCACCACTTCTGGATATGCTTCTAAACTATTTGCGAGTAACTCTTCTGAGCCCATCGTTTCTCGGCGCTGACAACGATAGGCAAATTCGCATCTCATACATTCATCGCTGCCTAAAGGTAGTTGCTCAAAGTGGGGCTTGACGATCGCTGGCGTGACATCAGGCATAACCTTTGACATTTCTGAGAGTATGCGCAGCAATTCTTGGTGGGTTTGCTGGTGTTGTTGACTGTCATAGGCGATCGCTACAGATTCAGCAGTATTGGCAAACCAGTAGGTCATGGATAGCTGCTCGGGGAGGTAATCACTGGTATTTGCCAAGATATATAGATAAAGGCGCGTCTGCCAATTTGCTTGCAGGGTAGCAAACGATAGGGGACGGGCGTGGGTCTTCCAATCTAAAATCTGTGCCTTGCGATCGCCTAAAATGAGCAAGTCATAAATTGCCGTGATTACATAGCAACGTGCTTGGGCGCGATCTTGAATATTTAGCTCTAAGGTACGGCGGTGTTCGCACAGGCGATCGCCAGCGATCGTGGTGGGTGGCTCGGTTAAAAAGGTCAGCAACCATTTTTGCAACTTGGGATCGCTTTCTGCAAGTTCTGTTACATCCAGTCCCAGTTCTCGTTGTTGCATTAACAGGTGAAATCTTTCCCCCAACAGCCGTTTGTCCTGTTGTTCCGTTGCAGACAAGTTTAAGCCATCAATAAATAGATGTTGAAACTTGCGTTGGCAGGTAATCCAAACATTGAGATGTCCTTGAGAAACAGAGGAAATAGACAAGAAATCAGTTTTTTCGGGCATGGGATCTAGGAGCGATATTTAGGAAATACTTGCTAAACAATTAACGATTCGGGCTAAACTTGCCCTCACAAAACAAATGGAAAACTTTTACGGCTTAATGAGAAACAAAAAAAGTCTGTTGTAGTACCATAACGTCAAAATATTTGGAATATATGTAGCCTTGATACTCTGTATTCTTTAATCTATGGCAAAGCTAGTGTCTACTTACTAGAAATCAGTCTAGAAACTAATCTAGAAGCAAGTTTAGAAACATATCTAGGAAAAAATCACACAGTAAGCAGCATGAACACGGCATCTAGTCCCACCCCCGAACTTCTATCACGCCGAGTCTTGAAATGGGTCAATCTGCGTCCTGAAGAAGCAGAACGCACCTTACTCATGTTCTTGTTTTATGCTGCAACTTCGATCGGGGCAGTATGGCTAGAAGCAAGCAGTGCCGCCTTATTTTTAGGTGAATTTGGCGCTGAAAATCTCACTTGGGTCTATATGGCAACCGCCGCGATCGTCACGGGTCTTGGTGTATTTTATTCTTGGCTCCAAAAACATCTGCCATTGCGGCGAGTCATGTTAGGGGTAGCCTTACTGCTGGCATTTCCCTTACCTTTTGGATGGTTTGGCTTACATCAGTCAGGCATATTCTTTAAGGTGGCGATATTTTCACTAAGGTTGTGGGTCGAAGCCGTCTATGTACTGGGCACGATCAACAACGACATTGCCGCTAACCAGCTATTTAACATTCGAGAAATCAAACGAGCCTTCCCCCTGATTAGTACGGGCATTATTATTGCCGAAATCGTCAGCGGCTTTTCTTTGCCATTAATCATTCACATCTTTGGCATTTCTGGAGTCACACTGGCTGCATTTACAATGCTGCTGTTAGGGGCTTTTTTACTTTTTTATCTCAGCGCCCGTTATCGCCAAGCATTTCCCAATGCAGTTTACAGCAATACTGAGGATGGGGAGCTATCAACCCGCCGCCTGCAAGGTAATCTCCAAAGCTACGTAACCTTGCTGTTTGGCTTTTTTATCGCTGCCCAAATTCTGTTTTTCTTGATTGACTATCAGTATTACGCCCAGCTAGAAATTCAACTTAAAAGCGAAGAAGCGATCGCCCAATTTGTTGGCATCTTTGGCGGTGTCATGGGCATCTTTAAGCTGAGCTTACAATTGTTTGGCTCTAGTCGCATTATTGAGCGCTTAGGCGTTTTTCTCACAGTCTTAATACCGCCAATTGGTACGGTGATCACTGGTTTGCTGGCAGGCTTTGCCCCCTTTGGTTTGCTGATCGGCTTTGTCATTCTCAAGTTTTTTGACGAGCTATTTCGCTTTACGATTGTTGCCTCAACTGCACCGACCCTATTTCAAGCTGTGCCCGACCAGTTTCGCAGCCGCGTGCAGTCTCTAGTCCGTGGCATTGCCGATCCGCTCTCGATTGGTGGGGCAGGAATTTTGATCTGGCTCGTGAGTCAAGTCCTACATCAGCAAGGCGTACATGTGGAAGTATCCGCCCGTTTATTTGCGGGACTGGTAGTGGTGGTTGCAGCGATCTGGATTTGTATTATTTGGTTATTGCGGCGCGGCTATCTGCAACTTTTGATTCAGAGTGTAGAGCGGGGGCAACTTAGCCTCACAGAAGTCGATATTCGGGAAGTACGTCGGGCTGTAACGGAGTCTCTGGTTCGGGCAGAAACAGATCTCGATCAATCGGTCTGTATTGAGTTACTTTCACAGGTTGCACCCCAGACTGTCGGTGAGTCCCTTGCTCCTTTGCTAGTCCAGATGGCTCCTGATATTCAAAAGCAAAGTCTAGAGGCAATGCTGATCAAGCCAGATATTCGTTATCTCAGAAATGTCAAGGATTTATTACAATCGCCCAATGTTTCGCCACAGGTACAATCTTTATGTCTGCGTTATGTATTACTTGCCGACGAACATAACCGTAATGTTAATAGTTTGCGATCCTACTTAGGCCCAGAGCAAAATCCAATCATTCGAGGCACGGCTGTAGCGCTGATGATGCGCCTCGGTACGCCCCCACAAGTTGCTGAGGCAACCAATACCCTAAGGCAGATGATTACTAGTCCCCACCAACCCGAGCGGGTGTTGGGTTGTCGCGCTTTGGCAGAAGCTACCTACATGCAATCCTTGCGCTTTTATGTGCCGCAATTATTGCAAGATTCATCCATAGAGGTGCGTTGTGCCTTATTACAAGCGATCGCTGCCACCCGTGCTTCCGAATACTTTCCCTCAATAATTCGAGGGTTGCACTACAAAGCCACCCGTAAAGCTGCCTATGATGCCCTCGTAGAATTAGGAGATTATGCGCTAGATTCTTTGGTCGGCTTAACTGAAAATTATTCTAGCCCTGAGAATGTAAGGCTGCGTGCATGGGAAATCATGGGCGATATCGGTACTCCAGCAGCTGTCTCAGTGCTGGCAAATTCTCTATCCAAATCTTGGGGCAAGCATCGGCGTACAATTTTGCGTACGCTAATCCGCATTCCCAAAGAAGTGGGGATTGAAACTGTCCTAGAGCTGATCGGGCGTAATGGTGTTGAGCAAATGGTCGAGCAAGAGCTGATCGTGATGGCAGAGGCTTGGGTAGGCATCGAAGATATCCCTGCCGAGCAAATTGCTTCTTTAGAGGCTGGACTGCTCAAAGAAGCGCTACTGGCTGAAGTTGAAGATAGCTTAGAACGCTTATTTTTACTGATGAAATTGCTCTATACGCCATCGGCAATTCAAGCTGCTGCTTTTAACATTATGTCTGGATCGAAAGGGAGTTTAGCAAGGGGTATTGAAATTTTGGACAACACCGTTGACCTGAGTAAAAAGCAGATTATTCTATCCGTGTTAGATAAACGCTCGATCGCGGAAAAACTAAGAATTTTATCAGAAGTTTACTTCTACCAACCCATGTCCAGTGTGAAGCGCCTGCGCAACCTAATTGAAATTAGCTACTGTTTTTCTGATTGGACCTTGGCTTGCTGTTTTCATGTCGGACGAAGCCAGCTATGGAGCTTACCTGCGGAAATTACTCTACAATGCTTGAGCCACCCTACTGGGTTTGTCCGAGAAGCTGTACTGGCTTATTTACAGGTGGTATCACCCCGATCGCTGCAAAAAATGTTGCCCATGCTAACCCAAGATCGAAATTCACTGGTGGGAGCCCAAGCCAAGGCGATCGCTGGCTACTTTGGCTTGAATATTGTTGATGGGAACATCCAAGCCAACCAACTGCAAGATCCTTCCCCGCCTTTGGGGGCGATCGGGAGGGATAATGCTAACTAGAATCGATCGGCTATTACTGGTGAGAGGCGTACCCATTTTCCAAGAATTACGTCTTGATTTTTTAGTAAGGCTAGCTTCGATTATGAATGAGATCGCAGTTCCAGCAGGCAAGACGATCTTTACAGAGGGGCAAGAAGGGCGATCGCTCTATATCGTAATTGCGGGGAAGGTACGAGTGCATATTGGTAATAAAGACCTAGTGATTTTAGAGAAAGGTAGCTGTTTTGGAGAAATGTCTCTATTTGACGCTGAGCCTCGTTCGGCATCGGTTACAGCAATTACCAATTGTTCTTGTTTAGTTCTAACCCAGCAGCAGCTTTACGAAGCAATTAACGAAACACCTGATATCGCTGTAAATATTATTTGCTTTTTATCAGGGAGAATCCGCAGTCAAACCAAAGCAATTGCCCATTACCTCGGGTGGGAAATGGGTATGGCAGATGTGAACGATATTAATCCAAACAGTGAGTTACAAGCTCCGAACTCGCGTTCAAGTTTGACGGGGAGAAACGATGCTAACTAGTATTGATCGACTGCTACTTGTGCGGGGTGTACCAATTTTTAAGGAATTGCGAGATGACTTTTTGGTACGCCTAGCTTCAATTATGAACGAGATCTCGTTTCCTGCTGGCAAAACGATTTTTGCGGAAGGACAGGAAGGACGGTCGCTCTATATCGTCATTGCGGGGCGCGTACGCGTACACCTGGGGCATAAAGATTTAGCGATTTTAGACAAAGGGAGTTGTTTCGGTGAAATGTCTCTGTTTGATGCGGAGCCTCGCTCGGCTTCGGTGACAGCGGTTGCCTATTGTGAATGCTTAGTTTTAACACAACAGCAACTTTACGAAGCGATCGACGAAACACCGGGTATTGCCGTAAATATTATTCGCTTGCTCTCGCGCCGCATTCGCAGCCAAAACCTCCAACTCAACGAATTGCAAGCTTCAAAACAGTTGTGATTGGTGCGAGCGATCTATGAAAGTTTCTCTTGAGTTTTTATATCATTTTCGCTGCGATCGCTGCACGCAGTGGTGGAGCCGTGCCGACATTGAGCCCCAGCTTGGCGAAATTGTCTATTGTCCCTACTGCGGGCACGAAAATACGGTTGAAGGCATCCAAACCTTCCGCGATGCCGCTCGTAATGCTACAAAATCTAGTTGCTTAGATCGAAAACCCGATGGGGAATAGTAGTTATCGGTTATTTGGAATCCAGAACGACCGATCGCTGAAAACTGACTACTGAAAACTGACGACTAAAAACCTCACAGTCCCCACTGTCTCTCTACGCTCCAACAACCGTCTTCGGTTTGCACGTAGTCAACGCCGCGCATCTCTACAATTGGCTCGCCTTTGTAAAACACGATATGAAAGCCATCTTCGCGCAGTTTGAGCGTCACTTCATTGCGCCAGATTTCCTTTAAAATCAAAGTGTCTGTCCCTTCTTCATCCTCAATGCGATCGTATCCATCCCCTGGATGATAGATATAAAAATCGTTCCCTTTACCCCCATAGAGGGTATCATTCCCTTTGCCACCCGTGATTACGTCGTTACCGCTATAGCCAAAAATAACATCATCACGATCTGTCCCATGAAGGATATCATCGCTAGATGTTCCTTGAACATGACGATCTTTGGAGTTGTCTGGAAGATTTTGAGACATAGCTAAGGGGGGAAATATCACTACTTAAATTTAAAGCCACATGGCACAATCAGAGCAAGCAGAAGCCATCACAAATCTATGAGATCGAGCTACGAGATCGAGCTACTGTAATGTATTAGAAGATTTGATAGGTTTTTGTGACCAGTTATCTTTATATAGTCGAGTAAAGGTATTTTATAGTGCAAAGGAAAATTAGAGAGCTACGATCGATACTTTTCCCAGACTGATTTACCTAGCGTTTCACATTTTGGGGTAGAAGCTAGTCTAGTCAACGATTTAAGATACAAAAAATATTTATGAACATATCACAGTTGTTTCCAACCCAATGGTTACAGGTTTGGGGGCTTGCATCCATCCAAGGTGCCATTACAATGGCTTGGGTAATTTATGGGCTATATCTCCCCGAATTGCTGAAGCAGGTTGGATTGCCTGCTGCCATGCAAGAGATAGGTTTACCTACTGTGATTGGTGCGATATTTGCGATCGAAGGTGCGATCGCAGTGCTGATGGAACCGCTCATGGGAGGGTTGTCAGATCGGGCACAAAATCAATTTGGCACGAGACTTCCATTTGTCACATTTGGGGCAATCCTTGCTTCAGTACTATTTATTGCCATTCCATCGGTAGTGATTTTTGGTGGAGCTAGTGACATGACACGCTGGATTTTTCTGGGTGTGATTATTACTTGGGCGATCGCGATGACGGTCTTTCGCAGCCCTGCCATGTGCCTGTTGGGTAAGTTTGCCTTTGCCACGAACCTGCCTCAAGCTGCTAGCATTTTAACCTTTGTTGGCGGCATTGCTGGCTCTTTACGATCGCTATCCTCTAAGTTTATTCTTAGTCTTGGTGCAGCACTGACATTCACCATTGGTTCTATGGTTTTAATAGGAGCGATTGCGGTTTTGCGAATGGTTGTCGATCGGCAAGCGATCGCACCTCAACCCGATCTAAACTCCTTGGAATCCCCTGAAGTAACTAGAGAGAAAGAGCCCAAGGAACTTCCTCCACCATTTTTGACCTCGACTCTATTGGGAGCGAGTGGGGTAGCCATCGGCTGCGCAGCAAGGTTAATCTTCGGAGAAGTTTTTCCTCGAATATTGAAGGTGGAAGTTCCTAATGGAAATCTAGATATTCTTATGGGTTCGCTTTCGATTGCTCTAGCAGTATTGGCGATCACTTCAGGGTTTATCGCGACTCGATTTGGCAACACCCCTGTCATGATTGTGAGTTTGGGGTTTGCTGCGGCTTGTTTGGGACTTTTATCTATCAGTCATGGTGAATTTGCCGTTGTGGCGATCGCGATTGCCCTAGTGGCATGTATGAGTGCTGTGTTTAACGGAACGATTCCACTGGCGCTAACTATCATGCCACAACGATGGGGTGGGTTAGGTATAGGAATGTATTTTGGTGGTTTTTCTGGAGCATCTGCTTTATTTGGCTATCTATTC
Source organism: Tumidithrix elongata BACA0141 (assembly GCF_036349135.1). Taxonomy (NCBI): domain Bacteria; kingdom Bacillati; phylum Cyanobacteriota; class Cyanophyceae; order Pseudanabaenales; family Pseudanabaenaceae; genus Tumidithrix; species Tumidithrix elongata. Next base: position 14,227 of record NZ_JAZBJZ010000042.1, on the reverse strand, counting down.
CCCAAACCTGCTCAAATGATTACCTTCCCCAATGCGATTCTGATGGCAGCGATCGCGCTCTTATTAGCGGGTGTCGCGATCGCACTGACGACAAGGCTTAGCAACCTTCCCAAACAAGAGGTGTTAGTGTAGGTAGAATTTACAATCTGGAATCTCGATTGCCGCTGTCTGAGTGGAGTCGAAGCTATAGGTTAATAACGAATGGCTATTCCAGCTATTCTACTTTTGCAAAAATTCCAGCATCCTTTACGGCTGGGATGTCGCGTCGCCATGCTTCGATCCCACCTGTTAGGACTACAAATTTTAAGCCTGTGCCTGCCAGTAGTTTGTAAGCTTTTGTCGATCGCATCCCCGACGTGCAATAGAGAACAATCGTGGGCTGGGTTTGATGTTTCTGTTCGTATTGCTGGGCGATTTTCTGGACTTGGCTTATCCCCAAACCTGTCTCGATTTCTGTCAGGGGAACCAGTTGGCTGCGACCGATGCGATCTTCGGCAAATTCTTCGGGCGATCGCACGTCAATCAGCAGAACGGGCTTTAGTTTTCCTTGAGCCAAGTCGCTGACTAAGATCTGGGGTGTACTCCAACTGGAAATGAATGTGGGAATATCCATTCTGTGTGTAATTGCACCAATGCTGATAAATCCAGCCGTGCCGATAACCGTAACACCGAGCAGTATAGCGGCGATAAGAGTAGGATTGAGTTTCATAGTTGTGATTTATTAAGGAACGGAAAATGTCTGCGAATTTTAAATGGAAAGACCAATTGTTTGAAGTAGTTGGTTGGAACAGAAATCTCTAGACCGTAACGCTCTGGCATTCTATCTTTGGGTATATAGAGCGTGCCGAACAGCAAGTCTATAAAAGGAAATTGGGCGGCAAAATTTTTGTTATAGAACTTTGGAGAATCGTCATGATGCCAGTGATGGAATTGGGGTGTGGCTATCAACCACTTAAGGAATCTAAACTGGATGCGTATATTGGAATGGATCAGGAAGGCGATTCCACTGCAAAACAAGGCATATGCTGCGAGGACTTCACTGGAAAAGCCGAGGCAATAGAGTGGAACGATCTGACAGGTTTTGGTAAACACCTGATCGAATGGATGCACGCGCACGGTTGCCAGCCAGTCTAGGTGCGTTGTGCTATGGTGTACGGCATGAAATTTCCACAACCAAGGGACAGTATGGAGAAGTTTGTGGGCAAAGTAATAGCAAAAGTCAGCGATCGCCGCTGCTTCGAGAAATTGCAGCCATACAGGTTGTGAAGCCACGAGATTAGATAGAACAGGTACTGTCTGCAAACTCAGTAGCGAGAAAACCAAGAGAACTTGAAGGACACCCTTGCCAATAAAGTACCCCGTAAAGTAGTAGGTTAGATCGGTCTGCCAACCCACCCGAAAGATTTTCTGCCCGTGCAGCGCAAACATTCTCTCCAAGGGAATGAAGACAAACACGAGAACCATAAAACCTTTTAGTACATCGGGTATCATCGTTTACTGTCCTACGGGCTGGGTATTGGCTCCACAAGTAGGAATTCCATTTTTCACGATCGGATCGGGTGGTTTTGTATCTCCAGGAGCATTTGCCTCACAGAGAATCGCTAAAGTTGTCACATCACTTGATGCGGTAACCTGCGAGAGAAAGACTGCACCAACATAGCTACGATAGTCTGCTTTTTTAGAAATACCGTAATTAAAAACTGATTGTTCCTTTGCCGATTTTACTGTGGCTACACGAGTAGAGTAAATGTAATTTTTTCCCGTATCGGTTTTAAGCCCAACTCCTAACACATCAATATTAGAACCAAACTTGCTATTCTCTGTAAAGTAGGCTTGTTGTCCTTTATTTAATGAACCCACATAGGTTCGCGCCTCGGATGTTGGGGCTTTATCAGCTCTGCAAAGAAAAGACGGCAAAATCAACGCAGCAACAATTACAGCTATAGGTAGATAAATCAGCAATCTAATCCACAAGCTCCATCTATTATTCCTTTTGAGGAGAGGTGATTGGTCTGCTTTTTTAGCTTGTGCCAGATCGCTTTTCATCATGATATGCCTCAACTAATAAAACGATTATTGCGCCAAAGTTTGGTTTGCGTTGCGATCGCGATCGCACTTATCTTTGCCAGCGATCGCTTTCGAGAACAATAGAACTTTAATCAGGTAGCATGGCTTACTCGCTTACGGACTGCGTATTGGCTCCACAAGTAGGAATTCCATCTTTAATGAATGGATCGATCGGTTTTATAGCTCCTAGAGCATTTGCCTCACAGAGAATCGCTAAAGTTTTTACATTTTTTGCTTTTGGAATAGGCACGGCAAAAACTGCGCCAACATAGCTTCGTTGGTCTGCATTGTTAGAAATACCGTAACTAAATGCTGATTTTGATGTAGCTACATGAGTAGAGTAACTATAATTTGGCGTAGTATTTTTTATACCCACTCCTAACACATCAATATTAGAACCAAACTTGCTGTTTTCTGTAAAATACGCTTGTTGTCCCTTATTTAAAGAACCGACGTATGTTCTTGCTTCAGTTTGCTTAGCTTTACAGGGTGTATTCAGAAATGAAGGTATCGCGATCACGCCAAGTACAGCGATTAGAGATAAAGAAATCGACCATCCAATCGCTCTGGCTTTTACGCTTGCTTTTTGTTGGCGAGCTATATCACTTTTCAATTCCTCGGAAGTAGGATCTACAGGTAGATCCAAGCTATTTGGCTCTAGTTGTTCTTCAGACTTGCTTTGTGTCCGATCGCTTTTCATCATGATATGCCTCAACTAATAAAACGATTATTACGCCAATGTCTGATTTGCGGTGCGATCGCGATCGCAGGCTTGTATACCAATCGATCTCATTCCTACAAGTTAGGTTTCGGGCACACAAGTAGAAACGCCTTCAATGGTCGTGTAAACATTCCCTGCTTGACAGGGATTTCCTCCTACAAGCAGGGTGTCGGGCGCACAAGTAGGAACTCCAGCTTTCATGAATGGCTCAGATGGCTTTATAGTTCCTAGAGCATTTGCCTCGCAGAGAATCGCTAAAGTTGTTACACCACTTGTGTTTGGAACAGGCACAGCAAAAACTCCACCAACAAAACTTCGTAGCCCTTGATATTTGGAAATAGCATAACTAAATGCCGCCTTTGATTTGACACCAATAGAGTAATAATCATAAGCAACTGATTCAACTTTAGTATCTACTCCCAACACATCAATACTAGAGCCAAATTTATGGTTATTTTCCTTAAAGAAGGCTTGTTGTCCTTTATTTAATGCACCTACAAATTTTATTGCTTTAGATGTCGTAGAGCTGCAAGGCTGATTTAGAAATGAAGGTAGCGCGATCGCAGTAACAATTCCTACAAAAGATATAGCACTTAACAATTTAATCCAGATGTCCCATCCCTTTTTAGCTGTTCTGTAATCGATATCCATTGCAATAAACCTCAACTGACAAAACGATGATTTCACCAAAATTTGGTTTGTGTTGCGATCGCACTTATGTTTGCCAGCGATAGCTTTTGAGAACAATAGAACTTTAATCAGGTAGCTTGGCTTACTGTCCTACGGGCTGGGTGTTGGCTCCACAAGTAGGAATTCCATTTTTCACGATCGGATCGGGTGGTTTTGTATCTCCAGGAGCATTTGCCTCACAGAGAATCGCTAAAGTTGTCACATCACTTGATGCGGTAACCTGCGAGAGAAAGACTGCACCAACATAGCTACGATAGTCTGCTTTTTTAGAAATACCGTAATTTAAGGCTGATTGTTCTTTGGCTGATTTTACTGTGGCTACACGAGTAGAGAAAATGTAATCTTCCGCATCGGTTTTAAGCCCAACGCCCAACACGTCAATATTAGAACCAAACTTCCTATTTTCTGTAAAGTAGGCTTGTTGCCCTTTATTTAATGCACCTACATAGGCTCGCGCCCCAGATTGATGGGCTTTATTAGCTTTGCAAAGAAAAGACGGCAAAATCAACGCAGCAACAATTACAGCCATAGGTGGATAAATCAGCAATCTAATCCAGAGACTCCATCTGTTATTTCTTTTGCGGAGAGGTGATTGGCCTGCTTTTTTAGCTTGTGCCAGATCGCTTTTCATGATGATTTGCCTCAACTAATAAAACGATTATTGCGCCAATGTCTGGTTTGCGTTGCGATCGCGATCGCCAACTAGCTCACTCACACAGTCGAACTAGATTGATTTTGCGATGCTATACTCAAATCATACCCAGCCTTTCTTCTGTGTCTAACAATATGACTAAAGTAATCATTACAGACCTAGATCCTATTGTTATCAAAAAGCTACAAAAGCAAGCAGTTCAGCGTGGACGATCGCTTGAAGCTGAATTAAAATACCTAATTGAATCAGCCGTTTTAAACCCCTATCAATTTGCGGCGAATTTACCATTGATTCCTTTAGAAGATTTACAGCAGTCAGTGCAAAAATCATTGAAAGAATCTGGCTATGACTCTAGGGAAAAGATTATTGAACTAGTCCAAGAAGTTAAGAAAGAAATAGCAAATGAAAGAGAAAGTTTTAAACCTCAATGAAGACTTTCCCCAATCGTATCTTTCTTGATACTAATATTTACATCATTGGTGTTGCAGATTCGTTGAGTTCTGAATGGGAGATTTTATTATGGGCGGGATTTGACAAAAAGAGAACGAACTCAGTTAAAGTGGTAGTTTCTGAAGAACTATTCGATCAGATTTTACGAGTTTCTAAACGCTTAAAAAACAAAGATTGGGGTAGTCAAATTGTAGCAAATATGTGGCAAAACTTTAATGTCCATAATGTTTCTCTTGAAGCTGAGGAATTGGCAAGAGTTGAAGCATTAGGCATTATTCCTCGTGAAGATGTGGGAATCTATTTGACAGCAAGCAAAGGTAAATCTCAATGTTTTATTTCGGCTAATCATAAGTTGATTCGGAGTCTAGCTCAAGAAACTGGAGAATTTGAATGTTTAACTCCACAAGATTTTGTTAAAAAGTATTTGCATGATTGAGAGCGATCGCCTATTCGCTTTCCATAATGCTCTACCTTTACTGGTTAAAGTCATTATTGCGCCAAAGTTTGCGTTGCGATCGCGATCGCTCACTTCATCCCGATAGATCGCATTTCTAAAAAGCTAGGGGAGCCAGAACTTAGGAAATAGGGCTCCAATCGTATTTCGAGCAATTTGATTGAGCGATCGTCCCAACTGAATATGGGGTTCGTCAGCTTCTATTGGCAAAATTTGGGCTGGGTTTCCGTCACCTAAGTAGGCGATCGCGGCATTAGCGGCTTCCAAGCCTGTGACAAAAGCTTTCTCTTGCGACCAAGAGCCATGACGATTGACAATCCAGTCTCCACTCATATAAAGATTGGGAATGCTGGTCTTTGCTCGCAGCATATATGGATAGCTACCGGGAGAAAAATGGGTAACGGCACGGGGTAAGCGAATCACACTACTGTCAATTACTTTTGCGTCTGCGATCGCAGGAATACAAGTGGTGAGATAGCTCTGCACGATTGATACAATCCGATCGTTATTTAGGGGCAAAAACTGATTGGCATGATAGAAATCTGCTTCAATTACAGTTCCAGACTCATCGCGATATTCATCGTGTAAAGCATTTAGATCGAAAAACGTCCAGCCCGTTGTCGTATCAAAGCCAAAGCAGGCATTAGAGGCGCGAGGTATAGATATTTTGCGATCGAACCACAACCTTGTTGCCAAGACATCCACTGCGCCTAAGTTCATCACATCTCTAAATTCCTTAAGGCTTTGCAAAGAAGGACTCGCAGAAATAATTCTTTGCATTCCCGTAATCCCAACTGCAAAGATCGCAGCATCAACCTCAAATACTTCATCGCCGCAAACGACTCCTTGAATAGAGGGCTGACTCGATTCCCCTTGAGGCTTCAGAACTACATCTGTAACTCTACGATTTGTCAGAATTCGCCCGCCCGCCTTCTCAATGCGATCGCACCAAGGACGGAAGATCTTTTCGCCCACCGTCCCGCGACACCACACCACATCAAAATCTGCTTGGTGCGCCAAAATAAAGTAATAGAGCATTCCCAAAGCTGCCGCTGCCGAGCACTGTTCGCCAGGGGCAAACAGCCCAACTAGTAACATCGGCTCAAACGATTCGCGATATAAGCGAGCCGATACCCCATACTGTTTAAACAGTTCCCTCGCTGTCATTCCGTCATAACGCTGCCAAGCTTGCTCGGAATTGTCAAAATCTAATAAGGCATAAAGCAGGGGTAAGGCAGAGAGGCGATCGCTGAGGGGCAATCGTTTAAAACTGGTATAAAGAAACGTACCTAGGGGTGTTGGCAATCGCGGGAGATCCTGAAAAATGGGAGATTCCACTTCTAGTCCCGCAGGAGAATATTGAGCGGAACGCGTCCAAGGCGTAAATGGATGGATACCCAACTCCTCAACCAGACCAAAGATATTGTTATAGGGATACCAAAAGCCATGAATACCCGCTTCGACAGAGCGACCGCCGCTCGTTTTCCAACCTGCGACTAATCCTCCTGGGTAGGCTCCTGCTTCAAGTAGCGTGACATCATAGCCCTGTTTTGCAAGGTGATGGGCCGCGCCTAAACCTGCCCAACCTGCTCCAACCACCACCACTTTATTTTTTTGCGATTCTGATGACATTCTGATTTTCCACTGTGCTAAGTGCTTGCTTGAAATTTATTGCCGATAGAGAACATTGATGGCTACCATAGGTGCGAAATAAAGCAAAATACCCCCGTGGGGGGGGTATAAAGCGAGAATAGTCTCTAGGTTTGCTTTATTCTACGTTCGAGAGCGCTGGTGCAACAAGAGTCGCTGTATTGTGAGTTAAGCTGGGCTGCAAAAATCCTAAGGGACTTCCCACGGGTTTATTGGCTAAAGCTGGAACCGCCGCCCGAAGCGTTGATACCAGACTGGATGTCGTCGAATCATAAACCTGCGTCATCAACTTGGGATATAGTCCGATACCAATGATCGGTACGAGCAGACAAGCAATAATAAATACTTCCCGTGGCTCTGCATCAATCAGTTCCTCGTGAGAAATAAGTTCCTTATTCTCAGCGCCGTAAAAGATTTCGCGCAACATCGATAGTAAATACACGGGTGTGAGAATTACACCCACGGCTGCCAAGATCACCGTTACCACTTTAAATGTATCGCTGTAAGCATCGCTGGTTGCGAAGCCCACAAAGACCATAACCTCGGCGACAAATCCACTCATGCCCGGTAGGGCTAGGGAAGCCAAAGAGCAAGTCGTAAACATGGCAAAGATCTTGGGCATTTTTTGACCAACCCCACCCATTTCATCCAAAATCAGCGTATGGGTGCGATCGTAGGTAGCTCCTACCAAAAAGAACAAACTGGCTCCAATCAGACCATGGGAGATCATTTGTAGCATGGCGCCACTGGTTCCTAGTTCGGTAAAGGAAGCAATCCCAATCAAGACAAAGCCCATGTGTGAGATGGACGAATAGGCAATCTTGCGTTTCAAACTACGTTGGGCAAAGGAGGTGAGGGCAGCATAAATAATATTAATGATCCCCAAAATCACCAAAACAGGCGCAAAGTAAACATGGGCATCAGGAAGCATGCCAGCATTCATCCGCAATAGTGCGTAACCACCCATCTTCAGCAAAATCCCTGCCAGCAACATGTGAACGGGGGCAGTAGCTTCGCCGTGAGCGTCTGGCAACCAAGTATGTAAAGGAAAAATTGGTAACTTCACCCCATAGGCAATCAAGAAGCCAGCATAGGCAAAGAGTTGGAATGTGAGAGGATAGTCTTTGGCAGCCAATGCTCTCATATCAAAGGTGGGGACATCGCCATAAAATGCCATGGCTAAAGCAGCTACCAAAATGAAGAGAGAACCACCTGCGGTGTAGAGGATAAATTTAGTGGCTGCATATAACCTTTTTTTGCCACCCCAGATTGACAGCAGCAAATAGACAGGGATCAGTTCGAGCTCCCACATAAAGAAGAACAGAAGCATATCCTGAACGGCAAACACACCAATTTGTCCGCCAAACATAGCAAGCATCAAGAAATAAAATAATTTCGGCTTGAGGGTTACGGGCCAAGAAGCCAAGATTGCCAATGTGCTGATAAAGCCAGTAAGTAAAATCAGGGGCATCGAAAGACCATCTGCACCCACCGACCAATTTAGTCCGATCTGTGGCACCCAAGCATAGGTTTCTGATAGCTGTAGCCCTGGTTTAGAGAAGTCGTACTTCGTACAAAAGGCGTAAACCAGCACCGAAAAGTCAATTAGACCGACGACTAATGAATACCAGCGAACTATCTTGCCATCCCCCTTGTCGGGTACGAGGGGAATCAGCAGAGCCATAATTATCGGGAAGATAATTGTGAAAGTCAGCCAAGGAAAATTTTCAAGATTTAGCATACTTACAAATAATCAGTTTAATTACCTACCCACTAACTTCAGACATTGTAACTAGGTCTAAATTGAATCCCTAGAATTATTCAGACTTACTTAAACTGAATATGCATTTCTACCTAATGAATGTATCCCAGAACTATAGCGATCTTTAGTTGTTTATGAACGTAGTACAGGCTTCCGCACAGGCAGGCATCTTGCCTGCTACAAATTAGAGCGTGTTAGAGAAGTTTTTACCCCCTCTAGCTCCCCCTTGCACACTTCCGCGAAGCGACTTCCCGCAGGGTAGGAGGAGGATTTAAGTTTCCCCCCTTTGCAAGGGGGGATTAAGGGGAGTAAAAGTAGAAATTTATACGAAATACTAGACTTCTCAGACACTCTCTTATTACAACTCTTTTAGGATTGCTATAAGTTTTTTGCATGCTTAATAAAAATGCCAGCTACAAATACCAGCTACGAACGTAGGTTTAGCTTACTGCAATGGTTTTAAATTTAGCGTTTTTGAAATTAAGCAACCCATAACAGCAACGCGCTTCCAAACAGGAGACGATAAAACACAAAGACCCATGTAGATTGGGTTTTGAGGAAGCGCATCAAAAAAGCGATCGCAAGATATGAAAATATGAAAGATGAAACAATTCCGACCACCAATGGGCCAAAGGATTTGAGATCTTTTAAAACCTTATAGGACTCGTATACCGTTGCCACGGTGAGCGTGGGGATACCTAGTAAAAACGAAAATCTTGCAGCGGTAGCTCGTTTCAGCCCCAAAAATAATGCTGTAGTCAGGGTTGAGCCCGATCGCGACACGCCCGGAATTAATGCTAGGGTCTGCCCCAAACCGATCAGGATTCCGTCTTGAATTTGCAAAGAGTCAAAGCCCCGTTTGCGAGAGCAAAACTTTTCTGCTGCCCCTAAGATCAATGCCATCACAATCGAGGCGATCCCAATGACTAGAATGCTCTTGGGTAGCACATCTTTAAATAAATAGCCCACGATCAAGGCCGGACACGCACCGATCGCAATGCCAACAATCTGCTTCCACTCTTCTTTTTGCCAATCCTTTTCACGATAGGCGGCGATCGCACCCGTGACAATGTGGCGTATATCTAGCCAAAAATACAAAATCACGGCAAAAACACTACCGAGTTGAATTGCGTCCACAAAGGCTTTCTCGCCAACCTGCTCCCAACCCAAGATTTTCGTAAAAACAATCAAATGGGCGGTGCTGCTAATTGGCAAAAACTCCGTAATGCCCTGCACGATCCCAAGGATAAATGCCTGTAAATATTCCATAGATTTAACTTTTTTGCGATTGGGTGTTAGCTCTCAACCCCCAAGTAAACGATTTTTCTAAGAAGTTTGCATGGGTTATGATCGCACATTATCAAGCAGCCGCGTTGAGGTAAGCAGCTAATTGAGTCTCGCACTGTTGGAAAATATAGTTGACAGCATCAAACAATTTTTCTAGGTCAAAAATACTGTAAGGCGCTGGGTGGTGCGTAAAGCAAGCAAAACAAAACCCCCTACTGGTGAGATGAGGGGGCTATGAATTCTCGGCTAGATTACTTTTTCTTGATATCTTTTGCCATATTGCGGAACATGTCCATGCTTGTATCTGAAGAGATCGTACGGCGATCGCTTGCTTTAGGCGCTTCAGCTTCCTTTTTAGAGGCATAGGTAGCCGATTCACCACTCGTAAGCTCTAATTTCTCCATAGAAGAAACCGCTTCAATCAACTCAGCCCCTTCGGTACTATTTCCCATTTTAGGGAAGGATTTTTTTACACTCTTGGCTGTACGCATGTAGTCAATATCCCCGTAAGTCTTTGCCGAATCAGCATCTAAGAAAAAGGCATTTGAATCTTCAGACTCCACGCTTGATAAAACAGTTGTCTCCGTTTTATCTGCTTTCTTTTTATTGAATAAACCCCTAATAAAACCTGTCATATCTTTCGTGCTGCCTTTATTGAATGGATGATTGCTAGTATTTACTTTTGTTTCGGTATGTAACATATTAGCAATATTTATGGGACATTTAATCCCAACATAAATCAAAATTTTCGATTGCCTTGCGCAGCGCGATCGCCAGAGAATTGTGCGTGTAAGATTGCCTTAAGCATCTAGTGACGTCAGCCTTGCCCATCTCAACGCCCCACGATCGTGAAACCGAAAAAAAATAGCTTTAAGCAGAAACTTAGGAATATTAACTGGACGCCTTATTTCTTTCTGTTGCCAGCCGTGTTACTGCTCGGTATCACTGCGTTTTTGCCCGTGATTCAAGCGGTTTACTTGAGCTTCACCAGTTATGACTTTGTGGGCAGTCCCAATTGGGTTGGATGGAAGAATTACAATCTGTTGTGGCGCGATCGCTTATTTTGGCAAGTTCTCTACAACACGATCGTTTATTTAGTGTTTGCCGTGCCTTTTTTGGTGGTTTTGCCATTGATTTTGGCGATTTTAGTCAATCAAGCCCTCAAAGGAATTCAGATTTTCCGCGCGATTTATTATTTTCCTGTGGTTGTCTCTGTGGTTGTGGCGGGCATTGCTTGGAAGTGGGTTTACGCCCAGAATGGCATCTTAAATTACTTCGCTTCGCTGATTTCATTTCAAACGATCAAAATTGCTTGGCTGACAGATTCGCGGACGGCAATTTTTTCGATTATTGCGGTGACGGTTTGGCGAGGTTTAGGCTATTACATGGTGATCTATCTGGCGGGGCTACAGGCAATTCCTAAAGATTTATACGAAGCCGCTGCGATCGATGGTTCGGATGGTTGGCAAAAGCATTTTGATATCACCGTGCCCCTGCTAAAGCCCTACATTATTCTTGTGGCAATTCTCTCGGCGATCGCTTCGATGAAAATCTTTGAAGAGGTCTATATCATGTCCAAAGGCGGTCCTGCGAATAGTACCAAAACGGTGGTTTATTATCTATTTGAGAAGGGATTTGACAGCTTAGAAATGGGCTATGCTTCCGCGATCGGTGTCGTTTTATTTCTGATTATTTTTACGATCTCAATTTTGACAGTAAAATTTGTTTCCCCTAGTACTCGTGCCTAAATGGATAGATATCTGCGTAAGAAAAAATTATTTAACTTCAAGAGTTCCTATATAGAGAAATTTTGGGGATATTTGTTACTCAGTTTGATTGCTGTGGTCACGATCGCACCCTTACTTTGGTTGGTTAGTACGGCTTTTAAATCTCCCGATGAAAATATTTTTCGGTTTCCACCGCAACTAATTCCTGCGCATCCTACGTTTAATAACTTTATTAAGGTTTGGCAAAACAATCCCTTTCATATCTATTTGTTGAATAGTGTTTTCGTAGCAAGTATCACCGTTATTTTGAATTTATTGTTTTGTTCTCTTGCGGCATTTCCACTGGCAAGATATGACTTTAAAGGTAAGGCATTTTTCTTTTGGGCGATCGTGGGGACAAGTATGATCCCATTTCAAATTACGATGATTCCCCTTTATGTTTTGGCAGTACAGCTCAACCTAAAAAATACCTATGCTGGCTTAATTTTTCCCTATGTTGTTTCGGCGTTTGGGGTGTTTCTACTCAGGCAAGCATTTCAAGGCGTGCCTAAAGAATTAGAAGAAGCGGCTTGCATGGATGGTTGCTCTAGTTTGGGAGTTTGGTGGCATGTGATGCTGCCCTCAAACCGTCCCGCCCTCACCACTTTAGCGGTCTTTACTTTTGTCGCCATGTGGGGCGATTTTCTCTGGCCCTTGGTGATCGTAGACAAGCCAGAATTCTATACATTACCTTTGGGTGTGGCAAATTTAGCCAGTGCCTTTTCGGAAGATTGGCGTTTGATTGCCGCTGGCTCGGTGATTTCGATTATTCCTATCTTTGTGTTTTTTATCTTTTTGCAACGCTATGTAATTTCCACTGACGCAGGCGCTGGCATCAAAGGATGAATTTTTGCTAAAATGAAGTTGGGCAATCTTGGCATGAGAATATGAGATTTATTAGTCCTAAAACTGATTTTGCATTCAAGAAAATCTTTGGCTCCGAACAAAGTCATGATGTTTTGATCGGTTTTTTGAATGCCCTGCTTTACAATGGTGAGAAGACTATCACGCAACTAGAAATTCTCAATCCTTATTTAGCTCCACGCATCCGAGGTGTTAAAGATACTTATCTCGATGTCAAAGCCAAACTCGATAACGGTACAAGCGTAATTATCGAAATGCAGGTATTGAATATCGAAGGATTTGAAAAACGCATTCTTTACAACGCGGCAAAAACTTATTCCATTCAACTTGGTGTCGGGCAATCCTATTCGCTACTCAACCCTGTGATTGCGCTCACGATTACAGATTTTCAGATGTTCCCAGAACTTGATCGCTTAACTTCTCGGTTCATTTTAAAAGAGAAAGACTTTTTGATTGATTATCCTATTTACGATCTTGAATTAGTGTTTGTAGAGCTGCCAAAGTTCCATAAAGCGATCTCCGATCTAGAAACTTTGGCGGACAAGTGGTTGTATTTTCTCAAGCACGCCAGAGATTTAGATGTTGTACCAGAGAGTATGAATCTAGTACCAGAGATTAAGCAGGCGTTTGAATTTGCGAGGGAAGGGAATCTCTCACCTGAAGAATTGGACGATTTAGAACATCAAGAATTCTTTATTCAAGATCAGCGTAACGCGATCGTAAAGGCGTTGGGGCAAGGAGAGAAAAAAGGATTAGAGAAAGGCAAAATAGAGGCAAAGCTAGAAATGGCTGGGAAATTGCTGGATATGCTCGATGATGATGCCATTGTTCGTGCGACTGGGCTGAGCCTACCAGAAATCGCGGAATTGAGAAGTACACGATTCCCCTCTTAGGGATGTGTTCCGCCGCAAAATCAATAATTCCGTAGCGATTGTATGCCATATGTCGCTCAACAATCTGTATAACTTTAGGAACTAAGCATTCCCTGCGGGAATTACAGCGTTATGTAATACCATTTTGAAAAAACCGCGCTCAGCGCGGAATCTAAAACCTGATCTGTCGCAAATATTGAGGAAATTGGTATAATTCCTACGGATGCTGGGGCGGGTGTGAAAAGCTAGAAATAAAGGTTAAAAATTGTAATTATAGGAACTTATTTTTGGTTTTAAATGTTGAATGATTTAAGCACTAATAAATCCTAAAAGTTAGCAGTCTAAGCCTAAGAGTGCCAGCATTTTAGTCTTATTGGTAAAGTAATTCTATTGGATTTGTCAGTGGGGTAATTTAGGAATTACTCCTTCTCAATTTACCTTTTAGCTATTAGGAGATAAATATGGAATACACATTTGAAATTTTAGGTGTGTCGCCGATTCTTTATTTCTTTAATCATCAACAGGAAGCAATCCAAAAATCTACCCATGAGGGTGTAGAGTATCTTGGCGCCCATCGCTGTACGCTAGATGCCTTTATCCAATCGGCAGAAATTGTGCCTGCCCAGAGAGGCTGGGACTTCGATCGCCTCGTGCAAGCGATCGTCGATTTTTGGGTAAATAATCCCGAACGTGTGGGGCTTTGGCGGGAAAGACTGTCGGACGCAGGCGGTGAAAGCCTCGTTGTTGCCAGAGTGGGCAATTTGAAATCCTTACGCAACGAACTGGAGTCGATATTCAGGCAGTAATCACGAGCCAGACTTGCGATCGGAAGTTATCTATAGACTTTTTAATCTGACTTTTTCATCTGAAGTCATGTCTGCAACATAGGATTTTGATGTGCGTAGGAATCTGCTAGGTTTTATAGGTGATACTTATGTCAATACTTCGGACAGTTTTAGAAAATAGAGAAAAAAAGCCATTCATCGTTTAAG
>NZ_JAZBJZ010000041.1:0-42868 GCF_036349135.1 Tumidithrix elongata BACA0141 | reverse complement strand
GTTTTAGGCTCTTTTTTTTCTCCACTTTCTCTCCCTGATGAATTATTCAGGCTAGCATCCACCCTAGTTTTCATGGCAAGAATCGTCGCTGTCCTAGACTCATGTGTTTTGTATCCACTTTACGTTAGAGATCTATTGCTCTGTGCTGCTGAAGCAGGATTATATCGACCGGTCTGGTCAGAGAAAATCCTTAATGATGCAACATCTAATCTTGTGAAGGATGGGAGGATGTTGCCAGAAAAAGTTATAAAATTTGAAAATGCCATCAAAAAAGCTTTTCCTGAAGCAATGGTGGATGTACCTGACGAATTAGTGCAAATCATGCGTAACGATCCAGGAGATAGGCATGTTCTAGCTACATCTGTAATTTCTGAGGCAGAAATCATCGTCACAGAAAATGTGAGAGATTTCAAAGAAAGCGATATTGCTCCTTGGGACAAACAAGTGATGAAAGCAGATAAATTCCTAACTTGTTTGTATGAGCTTTTTCCTGAAGAGATGATTGAAACCGTTGGAAGGCAAGCTAATGCAAAGAAAAAACCTCCAACTAGCATTTCTGAACTTTTGATTATTCTTGAGAAGGGTGTACCTAATTTTGTCAATAACATTAGGTTCCATGAAAAGAAGTGGGAGATTGCAGAAGTCATCCGCAATGTTCTTCAATGCTATGGAAGAACATCTTTAGATGGAAGTAAATATCTGCAAGGTAAGACGTATCGCATTTGGGTAAACAAACAATCTGTTGGAATCACTAAAAAGGAGAGTCAAGAAGATATTGATATTTTACATATTTTGGGTTCCAAAGCAACATCTTGTCTCACAATAGAAGATATTCATGTCTTTGAGAGATTGAGCATAGAAATAGAAAATAATGAAACATAACTTGGGGATTGTTACGTTTTAGTTTGCTTTCAATTCTGAGTTTAGAGTGACTGGAGATTTACAAAAGTTTAAAGAGAAGTAGAGGACATAATTCGCTAAACAAAGCAGTCTTAATGCGTGCTCTCCACCCAGAAACAACTAGCGTAGCTTGAATCTCAATTTCTAGTTCAACTTTAATTCGCATATAACCACCTTTCATTTGGCTTACTATCATCAGCAATCGCAGGTCTTCGATCGCACGTATCTCCATGAGTTGCGCGGACAGATTTTGGCTTCGCCTTACTTTTCTGTGAATAATCTCAATCGCGATTTTGTCGATACCAAGGGATTTTCGCTGGTATTCCAGCGATCGCATTTAGCGACAGTCGAGCAGAAGTTTCCTTACTTTATGCCCTATCTGCATCGCGTCATGCAACCCGAATGCAATGCCTTTTATCTCAATCCCCTACTTCTTAGAACTGGTTCGCGGGTAGATCCGCATATCGATCGCTCTCTGCGTTCCTATTGCAAAACCATTGACCCGCCTGCGGTGGTCAGCGTTCTCTATGTCGAAGTTCCCTCAGAGTTAGAAGGTGGAGAACTCGTGCTGCGATCGCACAAACGGCAGGTCGGCAAAATCTGCCCTCAACAGAATAATCTGGTGATTTTTCAAGGAGATTTGACCCATTCGGTGAATGCTGTCAAAAGTTCAGGGAATCGTCTGAGCCTCGTTTGCGAACAATATAATCTCGAAAATATAGAACTACGGCAAATCCCAGAATTCAAACTAGAATCACGCACGATTCGCTAAGTAATTTCGTTATAGGGATCGAGGCTCGGTTTCGCGCCTATTACTGCGAGTAAAACTGTACAGCCTGCGATCGCCTCAAGCCTAACCTATCAAAAAGCGATCGCTACATACCACATCGCTATAAAGCTCATCTGAATGCTTCGATCCGATCCAAATAGACATTAATCAGCTTGCGATCGATTACTAATGATTCAATCTGCGGCCAGACAGTAGCTAAGAATAAATGAAACTCGCGTTTTCGCATATTTCCAAATCGAAGATGTACCACTTTGGGAGGGGATAAATCGACCATCAACCGATCTGAAAAATCTACATCTTTGGTAACAATGATCAAGTTTTTGTCCTTTGCATATTGCCAAATTTGAGAATCGCTCGGACTATCGCCTAATGTTGAAACATGAATGATGGGCAAAGATGGGGTAAATTGAACTTTAGAGGGTAGGTTCTCATCAAATAGAAACCCATTCATGCCACTTTTCTCACTTCGTAGTGGTTTGCCATCAACTTTGCTGCGAATTGCATACAGGCATAAATATCTTCTCTTTTTAGCGATGGATATTCTTCAAGCACTTCTTCAATTGAATCACCTGCACCTAAAAACTCCATAACTGTTTGTACAGTAATTCGAGTATTAGCGATAATCGGTCTTCCGTTGCAAATATCTGGATGGATAGTTATTCGACTAGGGTGACTTAGCATATTTTGCTTCCTCGCTTTCTAAATTTGTGATTATTGCGTTCAGATAGTCCTCATTTAATTGTTTTAAGTGATATCCACTAGGCTTACCTTTTTTTGCTTCAGCTTCTTTCACAATACATTCTTGCAATTGCTTTAACCATTCAATTTCACTAAGCAATTCCTTGTTTTTATCATCTATGGTTTGATAACGATTCTTTAATGTCAAGAAAACAAAACTTTGGTCATCAGGAACCATAGAAAACAACTTACTTGTAAATGAATGTATATCTATCTCCTTAAATATTGGGACTGTATAATAATCCGAATCCACGGCATTATCCCGACAGACCATCTGATAAAACTTAAGTTGATTACTTGCCATAATATCTAACAGTTTTTTTGCATCATTTGGCAAGCTTTTAATTCTTACTGATTCTTGAATAGAGCTGATATAAGAAGAAAGTTGTTTGAATTCTGGTAAATTAAGGCTTGAAAAAACAGTATCGTTATAGTTGTCATGAAACTTGTTATAAAGTAATGATGATTGCGAGGGAGAAACTTTATTAATTCCATTTAAGTAATCAATATAATCTTTTGCACTGTGTAAAAGGTCTTCTTTGCTTTGATTAATAATCCCTTTGTCGGAAAGATCTAAGAAAATCCCAAATACGTGCTTTACTTCTCCAATATCATTATACTTTTTATCTTTATACTCTGTCTCAACTTCTCTTAATAAGTTCTCGAATTTTTCGTCAGAAAGTTTTCTCCAATAATATAGCTTTTGCCAGTTAGGAGTATCCCGATCATCTGGGAAATACTTGCTTAGTATTTTTGTGGCTAATTCTTCTGCATTAATCAAGCCTTTATCGAAAAAATTTTCCCACCAACCTTCACTTGGGAAAACCTTATCTAAATCAAATCTGGAATACAGATCATAGTTTTCTTTAGCTATGTCTTTTATATTGATATCCTTATCAGTCTCATCTGATTTATCTTTATCTGAATTTAGCGAATTACCTAATGTTGCTTTCAATGATAGTCTTGCACACAGAGATTTATACTCTCTCACTAGCTTGCCAATATCACTGGATTTTATTTTTGCACTGCTAATTTCAATGGAAAATAGTATTAGGAATTTTAATATATCTTTTAATATGTCTGGATTTTCTTTAGTTTTTAGAGGGGAACAGACAAAAATTCTCTTTAAATCTAAAATTATATTTCTTAGAGTTCTTAGATTCTCTCGGTTAGCTTTAGTAACATATAGATCTTTTATGAAATCTATATGATCACACAAAAACTTTTCAATAATTGGTTCTCTTACTTCAGATGCAAAGCTTTTTAGTACATTCTCAAAGTCTGGCAATATATTAAAAGTTTTGCTTACTAATTTTTCCTTAAAATCCAGATAATTTGCATTCTTAGAAATCCTGTTTTCATCTGCAAGGATAATTATTTTTAGATTTTGGTGCTCTACAAATTGATTGATATAGCCTAGTAAATTAGAAATTTCGATACTGCAACGTTCCAAATCATCAAAAATTAGAACTCTTTTATTAGTTTCTCTTTTGTTAGAATCTTTTGGTTTTCTAGGAAGATCAGGTATTTTAATATTCCATGATGCTATATTCTTGCCACTACCATCTAGATCTATTTTAAGAGAGCCCTTCAAAAGGCTTTTAATAATGTTACCTGCTATCTTAACTTGCTCAGAACCCCATAAAGGATGTAACTCTTGAAATATGGCTTCATCTATTGCAGAAAGCGTATCTAGTCCATAAAGACTAACGTATAGAAATTTTTTAGATGATATCTGCTCTTTTCTAAAAAAATAACGCCAAGCTTTACCTACAAAATTGACTTTATGCCAAAGTTCCCATAACAAGAGCAAATCCACAGGATCTTTCCATATATCTATTTCTCTGGGGTTGTTCTTTTTGTAGTATTGCTTAATAAACCAAGTCTTCCCAGATCCCCATTCACCTTTTAATAAAACAGCAGACCTTGGCAATTCAGTTGAACAATAGTAGTCCAGATATTCTTCTATGTGGCTATTAATTGATTTTTTGTCTTGACTCATTTCCGTTAAATGTATTGATTAGTTTGATGTATTTGAGTCTGAATAGAATTTAATTAAGCATTTTATTCCCCAAGTTTTTAAACAAATTTAACTCTTTTTCATTTGCCCTATTTAAAAACTTTGGTAGCCAATACATAGCCTTCTTCACCTGCTGTGGTTGCTGAACCAGCTTACTTTCAGGCAAATTAATCACATATCGCATTCCAAGACAAGGAACTAGATACTTCAGCCAAACTTCAATTTCACTGGCATCAGCAGCTTCTAACCCTCTTTCCAGCAAATCCTGAAAATATTTTTTACTTTTGAGCGTAGAATTAGCCACTCTTAGCCCCTCAGCAATATTTTTCTCAAGCAGCACGCAAACGCGCTCAAATAGTTGCTCTTCTGAATCCATAAAGGCAAACCTATTTGTACCGATCAGCCAAAGCCAACATTGCATCTAGCTGAGAATCAATTAATAGGCACTGCTCCCACGTTACCGATCGCTTAATGAAATGTTGGCGATCAGTTTTAGCTACAGCTTGGATCATGGCTTGGAGACTCACAGCTTAATTTGATGATTTTAGCTTAAATTTTAGGTAGTGTAACTATGCGCTCCCTGCGATCACCTTGTTAGTTTGCCCTGAATGAGGGATGGAAGAGATTGAACTTTGGGAAATCCTAGAGTTCAAACTGGAATCACGCACAATGCGATCGCTCTAACGGGCATTAAAAAGTAAAGTTTATGCAACAGTTGTTAAATACTGTAGAGTTTCTCCGAAAATAGGAATAGTCATCGAAAAAGGAGGCTATTTGCTGATGGACTCCGCACAAAAGCTAGAACAACATAGGCTATGGTTACGCACGGCAGGTAAAAATGGTCAACGTTTTACGGCAAAAGCTGCTGACCTCAGCGCAGCCGACCTGAGTTTAGCCGACCTGAGTTTAGCTGACCTCAGCGACACCAATCTCAGCGCAGCCGATCTCTTTAAAGCTAACCTGAGCGAAGCTAGCCTCAATAGCGCCAACCTGAGTAAAGCCAATCTTTGTGAAGCTGACCTGAGTTTAGCCGACCTTAGTAAAGCGAATCTCAAGGGAGCCAACTTGATGAGAGCTAATCTGATGAGAGCTGACCTCAGAGACGCGAACCTCATGGGAGATAACCTCATAAGAGCCGACCTCAGAGAAGATAACCTCTATCGAGCTAATCTTAGTGGGAGCAATCTCAGTAAAGCCAACCTCAGTGGCGCTAACTTCAGCGGTGCCGATCTGAGGGACGCCAACCTCAGTGGTGCGATCGTAAAAAATTCCATTTTCCGATCTAATCTGGGGATCTCTGAAGTGTTAAAGCAGGATTTAATTAGCCGAGGCGCAATCTTTGAGGATGCTTAAGGAAATTCTCCTATAGCTACTACAGTATTGAAAGCAAGATTGAAATATGTGGATATCCCCAATCCACGAAAAATTTATAGGTGAAATTCTTGACAAATTAGAGTCGCCTGCTGATCTTATAGCCATGGGAATCTGTGCCGCAGGTGTGCAACAAGCCGTGATGCTCGACTAAGGCATAAATTTGCTCTGTTTGCTTGGGGCTAGGTCGCCAAGGATCGTTGTTGTCATAGCCATAGAAAGTCTCTACGGCATCAATCCCCAAGGCAGCGGCGGCTGGAATGAGTTCCTCTGGTGTGCGGCGATAGCGAGCAGGGTGTGCCAAAACCGCTAAGCCCCCAGCACGATGCAGTGCGTGAATTACATTAATGGCTTGGTAATCGATGCCAGCGGTGGTGTGACTTTGCAGGTAAGGCTGCATCACCGCATGGTTGGGATCGAAGTTGTAGCCGAGAATATGCACCTCAGTAAACAAAAGGCTGGCATTGACTTCTACCCCCGTCCACAATTGCGGCAGTGCGGCGCCTGAATGCTCGTTTACCTCGGCATGGTTTTTGAGAAACCTTTGAGCAACATGATAGCCAGCAATGGAGTGGTGATCGGTAATGGCTAGATGGGATAGTTGCAGCGCGATCGCTTGTTCCACGAGATCTTCTGGCTGCATCTTGCCGTCAGAATGAACCGTATGTAAGTGAAAATTAAGTGAATTAGGACAGCTATACAGATCGACTGACGCAAAAATTTGTCTCAATCTTTGCGTAGACATGGACTTTAGATGTGGCTGAGTGTGAGCTACCATAAAATATCTCTACAGTTGCCAATTGTTAATCTATCTTAACCCCCTTAACCCTAATTTTACCCAAATTCTTCTTGATAATTGCTCACCAAGTACCCACCCACAACACACTAAGGATTCTGCACTACAGAAATAAGGGAAAATTAAGTGCAAGCTAGACTTTTATAATTGGCTGAATTCTTAATTATAACTGACAAGTTCGTCGCTGGCGATCGGCGTTCAAATCTAGCCACGAATAGGCAAAATGACTCAGGCAATTTAGTTGGGGATAGGCTTGGTGTACCGCTGCGATCTGCTGTTCGAGCGCGAGGCGATCGGGGCTACTTTGTCCCCAATAGCCCATCAAAATCGGGCAGATCGCTTGGCTACCCGTTGCTTTTTCCATAACCAGCGTAATTTCATCAATAATGCAAGATGCATTGCCGCAAGCGGCATAACTCATGGGTGCCCATTCTGAAACATTTGTAAACGCAAACCAAGGTTGCAATCGCGGATCGACACCATTGCCATAGGTAAGGTGTGCCTTGGGGAAAAATACTGCCCCAGTGGAGATCCCTGCCTCATGCGCAGGTTGACTCACGTAGTCAAGAAATTCCACTACGCCCTTT
Source organism: Tumidithrix elongata BACA0141 (assembly GCF_036349135.1). Lineage (NCBI taxonomy): Bacteria > Bacillati > Cyanobacteriota > Cyanophyceae > Pseudanabaenales > Pseudanabaenaceae > Tumidithrix > Tumidithrix elongata. Next base: position 35,666 of record NZ_JAZBJZ010000041.1, on the reverse strand, counting down.
CGAGCGTGAGCGAGTACTAGTTGCCAGAGTTGCCGATCTAGATCCCCACCACTTGTAACGGGTTGCATTTGGGGCGGCAGCTTCCATAGGGGGATATTGGCAGGAATTTTAAGATTGCCGACGCTGCCATTTTTTAAATAGGCAATCATTGCCTCTTGTCCCTGACCGCTGAGAGCTAGCTCAAACAGTTTTTGCAGCGAAGTATCCCCATAGATCATCAGATCTCGCACGTTATTTACCACCGAGCCACTGCGTTGCGGATAGCGAATGTAGTCAAACACAATGCCATCGGGTCGCCGCTGTGCTACGGCTCTAACTAAGGTGCGGAGGTCTTCACGGGCTTGAGTATTGTAAGGATCGACAAATACATGGGATACCCTTGCCTCCTCTGGGATGCTGCGCGGATCTTGCAGATTACTTTCGCCAAAGCCGTTACGCGCGATCGCACTCTGGCGATCGAACCTAGCAGCATAGCTAGGTCCAAAATTCATGGCAAACAGCCAAGCATAGACAGTAATACCACGACGGTGCGCCCCCGCAATCACCTTTGCCAATAGATCGGCGTTACTTGCTTGACTACCCACCACGGAAGGCCAAACCGTAGGGTTATCGCCAAATGGCAACAAGATCCGTCCGTCGTAAAAAACATTCAAATAAATGCGGTTGTAGCCAAAATTAACGGCATTATCTAAAACCTGATCCAGTTGCCGAGCTTGCAGATCGCAGGGATAAACACGCATCCATACCGCCTGCGTATGGAGCCAACTTTGCTGGCGGCATTGTCTTAACTGGTTGGCATGGGCAGTTACGATTTTCTCGTAATCCTCAGCAGCTTGGCGATCGCCCAGTTGAGCTGCTTGTAATAAATTTGCCTTACGGACAATCTGCTGTGGGTCGATACGGCAAAAGGTGTCAGCATGGGCTTCACTGGCTACAACACTCGTTAAATAGAGAAAACCACTACTGGCTAAACCAGCAATCCCTAGGGAGGCACTACAAGCCACTACAGCACGAACGAATCGGGTTAGGAGAGAAGGCAATGTTTTCGTTACTTTAGTCATTACTAGAGATTTTTGGGTTTTCGTCAAATTTTGCAAGGCTGAATTTTAAGCGTCTATAAACTAGACATCAAGAGCGATGCAAGCATTGAACCATTGATATGAGCTTCTAAGGACAAAGTATTAATCAAGACATATATTCTTCAAAATGTTTTAAGATTATGACTAAGCAACTCAATACGACTACAAAAAATTTTAGGAGATATCTCATATGGCTCTTATACCCATGCGGCAGATGCTCGATCATGCAGCAGAGAATGGATATGGTATCGCTGCATATAATGTCAACAACATGGAGCAGGTTAAGGCAATTATGCAAGCTGCGGCAGAAACTGACAGCCCTGTAATTTTGCAAGCCTCCCGTGGAGCACGTAGCTATGCAGGTGATATTTTCTTGAGACACCTGATCTTAGCTGCGGTCGAAACCTATCCTGACATTCCTGTTGCCATGCACCAAGATCACGGCAATAGCGCAGCAACCTGCTACTCAGCTATCAGTAATGGGTTTACGAGCGTAATGATGGACGGCTCTCTCGAAGCAGATGCCAAAACCCCTGCTAGTTATGAATACAACGTGGCTGTCACCAGTGAAGTTGTTAAGGTTGCTCACTCAATTGGGGTCAGTGTCGAAGGCGAACTCGGCTGTCTTGGTTCCTTGGAAACAGGTATGGGTGAAGCCGAAGATGGTCATGGTTTTGAAGGTAAACTCGACCATTCTCAGCTATTGACCGATCCAGCCCAAGCGGTTGACTTTGTCGAAAAAACCCAAGTCGATGCGCTAGCTGTAGCGATCGGTACTAGCCATGGTGCTTACAAATTTACCCGCAAGCCCACTGGCGAAATCTTGGCAATGGATCGCATTGCTGAAATTCACCGTCGTTTGCCTAACACCCACCTAGTTATGCATGGTTCTTCTTCCGTTCCTGAAGATCTGCTGCAACTGATCAACCAATATGGTGGTGCAATTCGCGAAACCTATGGCGTACCTGTCGAAGAAATTCAACGCGGTATCAAGAGCGGTGTTCGTAAGATCAATATCGACACTGACCTCCGTTTGGCAATTACAGGCGCTGTACGTGAAGCATTAGCAGCAAATCCTGCTGAATTCGATCCTCGTCACTTCCTCAAGCCATCGATCAAATACGCTCAAAAGGTATGTAGCGATCGCTATATCTCCTTTGGTAGTGCAGGTCATGGCAGCAAGATCAAGCCTGCGACATTGGCTGTCTATGCTACGAAGTACGCTAAGGGCGACTTAAATCAAGTCACTCGCGAAGTTGCCAATGCATAGATTTCTCGGACTCAGATAGTAGTTAATTTCATCGAATTGACTGCTTAAACCTGCCGTAGAGATATACAATTTGAGGAAGATTAGAGGGAAATCGATAGGTCTCTAATCTTCCTTTTTGCTTTTGTCGGCTCTACGATTAGCCCGCAATAGGAGCCATCAATGGTTTTAACGACTATGGGTTCAACGACGAGTTCAGAATATCCATCGTTGCTGCAACGAGCGATCGCCATTGCCACGAAAGCCCATGAGGGACAAGTGGATAAGGCAGGCAAGCCCTATCTCGATCATCCCTTGCTTGTAATGGAGCAAGTGAATTCTTTAGAGGAGAAAATCGTAGCGGTTCTGCATGATGCGATCGAAGATTCTGATCTCACGTTTGAGAATCTCAGAAGTGAAGGATTTCCTGAGGTTCTCATAGAAGCGATCGCGGCAATTACCAAAATAAAAGGCGAAACTTACGAAGCTTACTTAGAGCGCGTGATTGCGAACCCGATCGCCTTGCGGGTCAAGATTGCCGATGTCACCCATAACCTCGATCTCGGGCGCATCGCCCATCCGACTGAAGTGGATTTTCAACGCATTGAGAAGTATAAAAAAGTTTTGAGCAAACTTCGCGCGGCGTTACAGTAATTTGCGATCGCTAATCCTTCCCTTAAACCCATAAAGACCGTTTGCCTATATAGGCAAACGGTCTTTATGGATGTACCAATTGAGATGACTAAGACTATTATGCGTTTGCAGCCAAATGCTCGCTTAAGGGGCGAATGCTTACAATTGTGCCACCAGCACGAGTGATGCTCTGCATTTGCTCGTTCATGCGGTTGTAAGGCACGTTCACGAAAACACTGCCACTGTTACGAATTTGAAAGTTATTGTTTTCTGTTTGCTGATTTTGACGCAATCCTGTCACTTCGTAGACAAAGATACGATTATCTGCGGTAGAGGTAGAGCTTATCATAAATACAGATCTTCCAAGTATCAAGTAAAAAAGTTAAAAATGCTGAGATCTCCTACGAGTTCTTAGCAATTAGCAATACCGATCGCCAAGAACTCGTAAGAGGGTTTTATTAGGCAATGGTTACACTTGCAACTTTGCCACCTAGTTTCTTAATCTGCTGGAGCGTAGGTGTTAATTGCTCGTAAGGAACAATAAACTCTTTGTTGCTACGGCGTACTTTAGGATATCTGGGCAGAGAAATTCCTGACACTTCAATCCGGTAGAGACGATCGGTGGAACCTACAGAAGTGCGACCAAAGACATGGTTAGGCATGACACCTTGCTTAGAGGGACGGTAAGCCCATCCTTCACTGCCACCAGAAGCACCGACGATCGCAGAAGCACTATTTTGGGCAAGCTCAGCCGCTAGGCGAGAACTGTTTCCTTCAACTTGCGAGCGATCGCTGTTGGCATAGCCGCGATAGAGGCGAAATATCCGAGAAAAGGCAGTACCAGTTTGACCGACTTGGTACTCAAAGGCGCGGTAGTAAGGCACAATCGCATCGCCAAAGTTTGCTTCGTATTCGGCAGAGTCGATATAGGAATCGATATCTGCATCAAAGCCCTCATTCTGATAGCGATCTAGATGCTCAATTACTTCAGCTTCACTATTGGGTGCGCGTCCCAATAAGTGCTTGAAGTTTAATTCGATGACACGAGTTTGGAAATTTGGATAGAGAAATTTGGTTTTGTACAAGTCTGACTTGGCAACAGCACGGACAAAATCACGCACGGTGATTTGACCATTCTTCAGCAAAGACTCAGGACCGACCAAACGCTCCACTGCCATGATATAGTCATTTCCCAATACATGCCGATAAACCGCATTAATCACGACTTGGGCATCCTCAGGCGTCCAGTTTGGACGGAGTTCAGTTGGGCTGCTATTGCTAAAAGCACTAGTTCCCAGGCGGGAAGCAGCATTTGTAATCACCACAGGCTATTCTCCTTTCTTATTTAAACTTAACTCAGGACAAACTCGAAGCGCTACTTGAGAAACTTCTTTGCCCTGAGTTAAGTGATTGAAATTCTCAATGGTTCGGTGCAGAACGTGTTAGGCAGGAGAAACCTGCGTAATGCGACTGCCACGTTGGGTTAACCTTTGCATTGTAGGTGTGAGTTGGTCGTAAGGAACCAAACACTCACTTACACTACGACGGATTTGAGTAGTCCGTCCGCGATCGGCTTGAGTAAATTGCACCCGATAAATTTGGCCGCGATCGCCGCCGGTTCCACCAGCTAGACCTTTACCAAAGCTTGGAGTGCGAATTGCGTTCGCTGAATTATGAGCGAGATCGCTGGTCAGCCAAGTCGATTTGTTTTTGCCTTGAGCGCGATCGCTATTGGCATAACCACGATAAAGCTGAAACATGCGATTGAAACTCACGGTTTTTTGACCGCGTAGAGTCTCAAATCCTCGGAAATAGGGAACAGTCGCTTCGCCAAAGTTTTCTTGATATTCTAGTGAATCAAAGTAGGAATTTATCTCTGCTTCGTATCCTTTTTCAATATAGAGATTGACGTGATAGCTAATCTCCGCTTCATCAATAGGAGCGCGACCCAAAAGATGTTTATAATTTAATTCAATAAATCGAACTTGGGGAGTTGAAGAAAAAAACTTTGTCCGATAAAGTTCTGACTGAGCTAAAGCTCTGACAAAACCTTGAACGGTGATTATACCCCTAGTCAGCTGAGACTCAGCGCTGATTAAGCGTTCTGACTTCATAATATGGTCGTTGCCGAAAACCTGCCGATAGGCAGCAGCAATAACACTCTTAACATCAGAATCACTCCAACCTGCACGCAGTTCAACTGGAGATGCACTGGCAAACGGCTCAAATCCCAACTGTACAGCTGACATTGAACTTGTCATATCTGAGCTCCTTAATAGTTGAAAGGAAACAATATGCCCAGAACTCTAGAACATTGCAGATATATCGAAACCTTCTGTTAAGAAGTCGAGCACCAACAAGATTCTATTGTTCTGGGCGAGAAGTAACCCTTAGCTTAGGGCGTTGATAGCGTAGTCGATGTAGGCGTTAGCTTCCAAGCCTGCATCTCCAGAGATACCATGACCAGCTTTAACTGACTTCAGAGCTTCTACATACCAGCTAGGAGACAATTCAAAGGTAGCGTTGATTTCAGCTAGACCGCTGATGAGGTAGTCATCCATAGGACCTGTGCTGCCAGCAATTAGGCAGTAGGAGATCATGCGGATGTAGTAACCGATGTCACGAGCGCACTTTGCTTTACCGCGAGGGGTAGAAGCATAGTTGTCACCAGACATAGAAGTGGTGTAAGGGAATTTTGAGTAAACTGCGTTTGCAGCTGCATCAGCTAGGCTTTGTGCCTTGCTGCTCAAAACTTTAGCAGCATCAAGGGCAGCGGAAGCCGTGCGAAGGCGACCATAAGCGGTTTGCATTTCGGTTGTGCTGAGAAAGCGTCCTTGAGAATCTGCTGCTGATACCGCTTCGGTTAAAGTGGTTTTCATACCCTAATTGTCCTCTTAATTGTAAAAATAAAAAGTAGTGAATTTTTAAATGCAGTGAATTGCAAGCAATTCAGGAAATTGACTTCAGGTTGAGTCAACTAATGATTAGCCGACAGCTGCTGCTGCGCGATCGAAGTAACCAGCTACTTCAGCCATCAAGGAGCTGCAGTCGCCACGAGTGATGCCGTTGGTGTCGTTAGCAATAGCGAGTGCTGCGTCTTTCATTTTGGCAACGCCTGCTGCTACTGAACCACCGGGTACGCCCAATGCACTGTAGGTTTCGCGCAAACCGTTGAGGCAACGATCGTCAAGAACGCTGGAATCTCCAGTGAAGATTGCATAGGTAACATAGCGAAGAACGATTTCCATGTCACGCAAGCAAGCTGCCATACGACGATGGGTGTAAGCGTTACCACCTGGTGCGATCAACTGAGGCTGTTCGTCGAACAAAGAACGAGCTGCGTTAGCAACAATTGCCGATGAGTTAGCAGTAATGCGGTTTACAGTGTCCATGCGCTTGTTGCCATCTGCAACCATTGCTTTCAACGCATCGATTTGAGCATCGCTAACAAAAGCACCACGAGTATCTGCCTGAGCAACCACTTTAGTAAAAGCGTCTAGCATTAATAAATCTCCTGTTTTGACATGAATTAAGAAGGGATTCCAAGCCAAGCTGTTGATTTGGATATTGAGCTAAGAGATTTAGCGAACGATGCAGACGACCGTTTGCGAATTACTTCGCGATGGGAAAGAACTAATTAGCTTAGTCCTAACATTGCCTGATGGTTCAGCACAACCAATTACAAAGCTCGATAAATTAATATAAAAATTATTAATGTTAAATATCCATCACAAATAGATTTCAAAGACTCATTAGATGTTTCATCTAATTAACCTAAGTAACCTAACCCTTGACTGTCAAAGTTTTGGGTTCAGTGGCTTCTGGATTAATGCTGATTAAAGCAAGCTATTTGTGCAAACTTTGTGCAAATTTAAGTACTTCCACGATTTAAATAATTAAATAATATTAAGAAGAGCCTCTACCTTTTGTGTATCAATCGCTTCAGATATTTTTGAATTGATTTATTCTGTTAACGTATCTTCGCATTTGGTTTCACTTCTTAACACTTTAAGGATGGCTCTTTGAGCTGACTGAGAATAAATACCTACATACTGCCAAGTCTCAATGCTTTATTACTTCATTCCTCAAACAAAGGTTTCGATAGCGAGAGTCAGCCAAAACATTCTGTCGAAATCTCTAGGCAACATAGTCAAAGAGCATAGTATTCATGTAACGTTCAGCCCATTCCACGCCAAATGACTTTTCTAAAACTCGGCGAGTCTTATCATTCTTTTGTTGCTTTTGGCAATAATACCGTTGTCCTGCAAGGACTCCATCGATTTCAAGTTTTGCGGTCAAAGGTGTTGTAGCGATCGCCAGTTGACAATGCAAGGTTAAAAAGGCGCGCACGCGCGATAAAAAAGTTTTTTCTTCTTCTCCGACTGGACGCACAAACAGACAGAACTCCGAAAAGATATCTCCCCACTCTGGCAAGTCACGCGGTTGGGAGAAGGCTGCTGTTGGGAGATTTGACAGGGCATCATGGTAACTCTGAGGTAAGGTGCGATCGGAATGAATGGGGGATAGATCGGCGATCGCGGCACTGATGCCAGCTTTCCCACCCACTAAATCCGCCCCAAAGATTGGAATCGCATATTCAGGATTAGGAAACATGACGCAGTGCAAAATATCTAATCCATTCCCAACTTTAGCGAGTTCTAAATGAAGTTTGCGAAACTGAGGTGTCTGATAGCAATGATTTTCAATCACTAATCGTTCTCCTTCCAGAGAACCCTCAATGTATCCTAAATCCCCTGGAACTTGGTAGGGAGATAACTCTAGGTATTCCCTCCACACATCTTCAATACAGTTGGCTAAATGATGAATCAGAGGATATTGTTGTTCGCGCAGTGAAGATTGCATAGATGGAGCCATGCGTTTTTATCCTTTTATTTTTAAAGACAGCATTGTTACTTTACACTGACTTATGGTCTATTCAAAATCTGTGCGATCGAGAAATAATGTGAAAATATAGTTGAGAATCAGTACGATTCTACCCACGCACTCACACGCTTCAGACGATTGAGAATTCGATTTGCAAGGTCTTTTCCCACGACAGGTTTGCACAAATAGTCATCAGCACCAGCACTGAAGGCGAGGTTTTGCGTGTTCATGTCCGTCATGATACTTAAAAATAAAACAGGTAAGCGCCGCCAAGTTAAATTGTTTCTTAGAGCTTGGCAAAGTTCAATTCCATTAATCTGAGGCATATTTACATCTAACACCAATACGTCAGGCGACATTGCTTCTAACACAGACCAAAATTCCAATGGATCTGCCAAGGTTGTCACGCTAAATCCCCAGGGTTCTAGGAGTTGCGGCAGCGATCGTAGGTATTCAATATCGTCATCCACAATCATGACCTTGGTTCCCATGTTAGAATCGCCTACTGGAGATGATGAGGGAGCGATGGAAGCGATCGCTGCGGCAGGCGCATGATGAATCGAGTTGGTGTTTTGAATTGCCTGCTCTAAGGCAAGGAGTAAAGCTGACAGCATTTCTACTCTTTGCACAGGCATGGGTAGCTGACTCCCTAGCAAACCTTCCAATTGATGGGCCAGTTGCATTCCTAGCGTTAACCCGAGTGTGCCTAGAGTGCCTGCCAGTTTATGAGCTGTTTGTTGCGCTTGAGTTTGTAGTTGTTGGTTACATGTACCAGACTGTAACGATTGCAGCACATGTAAGAGTATCCCCAATTGCTCTAGGCATTGAGACTTGCTTGTGCTCCAAAGCTGATTTAGGAATGCCAAATATTGCGCCTGCTGCTCAGAGGAGCGATCGCCGATGATTCCTGTGACTTCACTTAGAGGATTTAGCGGTTCCATCTCCGAAGATGTCGTAACCTCAGACGGGTCTTCCCCTTGCGGTTCCTGTGCTTTTAGGCAATAGCCACGACCATGAACAGTGGTGATGAAATCTGCTGGAGCGCCCACTGCTACTAGTTTTTGCCGTAACCGTCGAATATGCGATCGCACGGTTGCTTCAGATGGAAATTCATCCGATGACCATAGGCGATCGAGAATCTCATCCGCACTAAGTAAATGCTGGCTGTCTCGCATCATGAGTTCTAATAATTCATACTCTTTATTCGTAAGCGTGAGGGGTTGACTATTGTAGGAAACTTCACAGGTACTGGGATTGAGGAGTAAATCGCCCCAAGTGAGTAGAGGGAAAGAATTTACTTGACTCCGACGCAGCAATGCCCGAATGCGAGCGATTAGTTCTGGAGCATCAAACGGCTTGACTACATAGTCATCTGCACCTGCATCTAGTCCATTTACCTTAGCCGTACAGGAATTTTGAGCCGTAAGCAGAAGAATTGGCGTTGTATATCCTTCTGCCCGAAAACGTTGACACAAACGAATACCATCTAACTTAGGTAACATGATGTCTAAGAGAATCAGGTCATACTCAAACGTTGCCCCATAGGTCCAACCCGTTTCGCCATCTTTCACAACATCGACAATATAGTGCTGTGCTGTCAGACTCTTTGTTAATACGGTAATTAGTACCTCATCGTCCTCTACGAGCAATATCTTCATAGTTATAACGACCAGTCGAGCAGTTTGACAATGCGATCGGGCAGATAGAGGGAATTAAAGGGCTTGGTAATTACACCGCTAACACCCAAATCACTAAACTTTTTCTGGTCGGAAGTTTGGGCTTTGGCAGTTAAAAAAATCACAGGAATCTCTGCGGTTTCAGGGTATGAATGCAGTGCATGAAAGGTAGCGATGCCATCCATCTCTGGCATACTTGCATCCAACAAAATTACATCTGGTCTTTCGGTACGAGCCATTTGAATGCCTTTGGAACCTGAGCTAGCTGCCAGCACTACCCAATCTGTCGTCATTTGGATACCAAATTGCACGACAATTTGAATGCTTTCTTCATCATCCACAATCAAAATCCGTTTGGTTGGCATAGTCTCTCAACCTTTAGCGATGAATTATGCATTCAATAATGGCAGGGTAAAGCAGAAAGTACTGCCTTTCCCTAGTGTACTCTCTGCCCAAATTCTACCCCCATGGCGTTCGATAATTTTACGGCAGATCGCAAGCCCCAAACCAGTCCCCCCTTTTTGCCGTGATATGGATGAGTCAACTTGTTGAAATGGTTCAAAGATGCTTTCAAGTTTGTCCGATGGAATTCCTTGCCCCTCATCACGAACTCGGAACAACAATTCTTTTACTTTCTCATCTATTGCATTCTTATAGTTCTCATGGGTTTCAGCGGTTAGCCAAACAGTACGATCGAGTGATGAGAATTTGATCGCATTACTGAGAAGATTCGTAAGTACTTGCAAGATGTCATCGAAATCAACCCAGATCTGAGTATCCATAGGCTTTACAGCCAAAACAACCTGATTTTGTTGAGCCAAGGGCTGCATGATCTCTACGGCTTGAGCCATCAAGGTAGAAGCATGATGGGCTTGCTTTTCTATTTTCACTTCGCCAGACTTGATGCGCTGCAAGTCAAGAACGTTATTCACTAACCGAACTAACCGTTCGGTGTTTTCATCAGCAATTTTTAGCATTTGCTGTCCATCCATAGATAGTGTTCCCAAGTGTCCTGTTGCCAAGATCTTGAGCGCACTATGGAGAGATGTTAAGGATGTTCGCAATTCGTGACTAACCACAGCGATCAATTCGTCTTTCATCCACTCATCTTGTCCCTGAATAAACAGCTTTGATGAGGAGTCTGGTCTACGCTTCTGAATTGCTTGATGCGAGTCCGATCGCTTATGTTTAGACATAGATCACCAATAATTTAGGAGAGAACATCCTAGGGAGTGAGTAGAATCAGTTGCTGTCGTTGCAGCGATCGCACATCTTCTAAACTCGCATCTACGGATTGTAAGATTTGCTCGACGTTTTTTTGATTGCCATCACAAGCAAGCAGGAATTTCCATTCCAAATCACTGATGCTAATAATTTGATAGTCTTGATTAAAAAATTTCTGACTCTCACGCCAGCCTTGAATGCAAGGACTTGGCTCTGGTGTTGCAGAGAGCAATTCAGTATCAACGTTCCAATCTTTTTTTGAGATCGGGCTGCGACCTAGAAAGAATTCATAATGGGTAATTACGGATGGATCTAATACTTCAATCAGACGGTAACGTTGGCGATCGCTCAAATTTTTAGCTCTCTCAACCAGTTCTGGCGCTTTACTAATCAATCGGTCTAAATCCCACACCTTTGGGTTAGAAAAGCCAAGGAACTCTAACCCCGAAGCATCAATTAACTCAAACACCGTATTGATGTTGTAATCAATTTCTTGGGGATGCACATACATATCAGCAAAACAAGCATCCCGTTGATTTTCCCACGACCAGCGCTCTTGCTCCCGTTTACGCAACCGATTATCTTCCGGCAAAGAAGCGAAGATTTGGCGTCCTACGGATACACCATCCGCATAATCTCCACGTTTATCTCCTTGCAGCAAAGCGATCGCTTCCTGCATTAACTGAATTTCCCAGCGACCCAGCTCGCCATAGACAAAAATATGCAGCAACCCACCAGGCACGAGCTTTTTTGCCAATGCCTGAATACCCCGAATCGGATCGGGAGTATGGTGCAATACTCCCACACTGTTAATCAGATCGAATTCTCCCTCTAGCTGATCCGCATCAAACAAATTCAGATGATGGAATTCTACCCTTGTCGCGCCTGAACGCTGACAGCGCTCTTTTGCTACCGCCAATGTACCTTCGCTCAGATCGATACCCACAACAAATGCCTCGGGGTTAAGATGTACCAGATACTCTGTACTAACGCCCGATCCGCAGCCAGCATCAAGGATACGAACCTTCGTTTTAGATGGCTTTTGTCCCGTACAAAAATTAGAAGCTGCCAGCCAATTCCATCGCCAGTTATAACCAGGTGGTGGCTCATCTAATAGGGGCTCTGGGGGAAAAGGATAAGTGTTGTAGAGGCGGGCAACGGCGGCGCTAATCGTTTGGGAGTCTGGCATAATGTATTTCTTAGGCTAGTGCTAGATTGATGCTAACATCTTCGGCTACTACCTTTGCAGCGATTTGCGATCGTTACAGATTAACCATAGATCGATTGAATAAAGCAACTTGATATAATTGTTACAGACCGATCGAGTCAGCATCGATACTCTGCTTAATAACTTCTCAGCAATCTTGCCGTTTAGACATTCCAAGAAACCGCAATGCCAGCAAAATTACAAGTAAAACCTGACGATTGTTCTCCATTGGGGCAATTTGTGCTTCAATACTTAGAAGAGCAGGGAATTAGCATGAATCGTCTGGCTGACTTGTCAGGGGTTCCTCAACCTCGTTTGCGAGGAGCCTGCTTTAAGGGAACCTGTCCTACCCCCGAGACCCTCAGGAAACTCGCTAGAGTCATGGGTAAACGGCACTTAGAACTTTATACCTTAGCTTACCAAGGCAGAATTGACCACCTTCCACAAGACGCGGCTGATAGCTCGCTGGATCTCTTGATGCAGGATCTACTTGAAACTGCCCAAGAGCTAGGATTAAAAGCACCTAAAGTTCGTCCCTCTCGCGCAAAGATCTGTAGAGCTTTACTGGAATTGGGCTTTTGGGAAGAGAAAGATGAAGGTGTGAAACAAACTAAGCTTTAATGCCAAACTGTTCGTCACCAGATAATCTTCAAATACAGCTTTTAAATTCATTCTGAATTCTAAAAGTAAGGCTTAATTTATGAATTGGTATTAAGGATTAGAGCACAGTTTATTTAACGTGAATTTGGGATAAGGTATTGAGAACGCAACACAGGGTGTACAAGCGTTCTGGGCGAGCACGCACAATTCGTAGGGGCAGCGGATGGTATGTGCCTGCCCTGATTTGCTGGATAAATGGGATTTTGGGTGGAGAATTTGGCATTTACGGCATCAATAGCTCAGATAAAGGGTTTCAGCTCTTCTTATCCCGAACTGACGTTATTTAGCCAGAGTTTCGGCCTGCCTGCTCCATAAGTCAGCACCTATTAAAAAAGCATAAGGATAAGAAGTTGCTCTTACCCTTATGCTTTTTACTCTTAGACTAGATAGAAGATATCTAACTAGTTCGTAGGATTACCGACGAGGAAGTGATTTCTCGATATCGATGTTTAGAGATGAGATGCGTTGAGCTTGTCCTCCGCGTGGACTAATGCTCTGTGCCATGTCAAGGAAGGCAGAAGGATTGCCTGCGGTATAAGTTTTGGCAGGATTGTAGCTGCGTACAGTAGATTGCCAAACAAATTGAGGGAAGCCAAACTTAGCGCGATAGTAGGCATCGTAGCGAGGAGACTTGATGTTAAAGGGTCTCTCACCAATTGTCTGGCTGGGAAGAATTCTACGACGGTGATAGGGAACTGTATCGTAGCCAAAGTTGCTCAGGTATTCTTCGCTGTTGAGTAGTTCATCAACAAAACCTGCGATACCTTTTGTCATGACTACAGCAGACCAAGCGATTTTTTCGCGTTCGCCATAGACATCACGTCCCAATACCTTTTGCACGGTGTGCTCGACAAAGCGATAATTGCTGTTGAGCTCGTAGAAGCTGGTTCTGTAAGTGTTAGAAAGCAACAAGCCACGAATAAAATCGCGTACTGTGATTTGACCACCACGGAGTTGGGACTCAAGAACGGGCTCGCGATCTGTGGCGAAAGCATGGAAGAAGATTTGGCGATAGGCTACATCGATCAATGTACCCATATCGGAAGGGGAAAGAATGTTATCTGTTGAATAGATCCTAGGACTTTCATCGGTAGGAACATCAAAATTCTTAACTCTTTGGTTTGGAGAAAGAGGGGCGTATTCTAAAAGAGGAATTGTCACAGCTACGAAATCTCCCTTTGCTTGTAAAAAATCTTAAAAAGTTATTTTTGATTTTATAGGAATGGGGGTGTCATTATTCGATCTAGTTTGATAAAGATTACATAACTTAATCAATATATGTAGTTTTATGTGCGCCCAACTTTATCAAACTACATATAGCTTAGGTTCCGCAATCTTACGCATTACTGGTCTTTTGAGCGATCGCCTCTGCCAACTCTCGATAACGGCGCGGATCGCCCTCAGCCAACATAAACCGCTCCTGTTGCTTGCGATCGCACAGTTTTTCTAGAATATTCTGCCAGTCTTGTGCCGATAGGGGTGAGGGACGATCCTCTATTTTTACTTCTGGCTGTGTTTGGAGTTGCTGCTGTGCCAGCCAGACCCGCGCGCGCACTGCTAAACTCGCATCATTCGTAGCCATTTGCTCAAACTGAGCCTGAATTTGCGATCGCCACTCAGGATGCGTTGTGGTAATCGCTTGAGCCAGTGCCTGCAACCCTACAACGGCTGAATAGCGTACAACCCATTCTTCATCCTGTTGAGCGACAAACAGCAAAGCATCCAGAGCTTCTGCCTGAGCTATTTCCAACAGATGATCTGGAAACCAGTACCACTTCATCGTACCTAGTCCTCTGGTCGCAGCCCGCCGAGCGCTGAGCGCAAAGTCAGCCGTTGCCACGCCCAATAAGGTCACTAGCCCTCTAGGGTCGCCAATTCCTGCCAGTGCTCGAATTGCCCAAGCTCTGGCAGTGTAGTTATGCATATCTAGTAGATCTAGCAGTTCTGGCACTGCTGGCTCACCCAGTTGAATTAGACCATCGACCGCTGCCACCGCTGCGCCTGGATTGTTATAACTGAGGGTAGCAATTAAGGTCGGAATAGCTTCATTTAGTTGAGCCGATGCCAAATTTTGTACCGCTTCAATCAAAAGTTTAGAAGAATCTGCTTCTTCTACCGCCCGAATTAAATGGTCAATGCGATCGGTCATGGGGGGAATTAATAAAGTCTAACTTCTACATTCTCACTCTTTTTGCTACAACAATTCGTCCATGAGCGTCATGACTTGTATTGCCCCTTGGGATAAATTGCGTGGGGTAGCGGACTGCACTTGTTTTTCTAACAAACCCTTGAGCGAAATCAGCTTCAGGCTATTTTCTGCTAAAGTTTTTGCGATCGCTTCCGCAGCAGGCAAATAGCCGATCGCACCCAAGTCTGCTAAAACGGCACGGCGTAGTTGCAAGTCATTGTGGGAAAGAGCTTGCACTAGGCGATCGCCATACTGATTAGCAACTTGGTCGTCCGCTGAGAGTTGGTACATGGCTCGGGCAGCAGCATTCTGAATGCGGGGAATCCCGTGATCTAAAAACGTAAGAATGCAGGGGATGGCATCGATCGCCCCTAAAGAGCCCAAAGCTTCTAAAATTGCGTCAAAGGGCTGGGTCAGATAAGGGGGTTCGTTGGCTGGAAGCGTGCCGGGGACTTGGTTGTTTAATAACTCAATTAATCTGGGAATAGAGGTTGGATCCCCCAATGCCTCTAAAGCCTGTGCTGCGGCTTCCCGCACGTAAAAATCAGAGCATTCCAACGAACGGATCAATGCGGGGACGGCTCGGCGATCGCCTAATTTCCCCAATGCTCTCGCAGCGTTACGTCGAAGCGGATAGCCACCCGCATCCGTGCGATCGTCTTCATCTTCTAATGCGGCGATCAATACATCAATAACTTCTGTGGCATCCGCGCGAAATCGACCCAACCACCAAGCGGCATAGACGCGCAATCCCAGATCTTTGCCCTGAAGATTGGCGATCGCCTGCTCAACGGTTAGTTGGTTGTCGTTGGGAATGCCAGATTCATTGTCCATAGAGCAAATCTATCTATCGGAAACAAGCACTTATCATCCCATATTCTAAAACTAACAGGATCCATAGCAGAAATTTCTAGGGTTATAATTAGCAGTCAAACGGGATCGGTCGCTAGCATTTCACAAAAAATAAATAGAGAATTTAGGATTGTGCCGTTATGCGTTTTAACACCACGATGAAAACTGCCTTCACGATCGCGAGCTTTGCCATAGTTGGGTTGAGCCTTACACCGAGTCCCTTCAAAATTGATGCTGTTTCTGCTGAAAATGTTGCCCCATCAGCACTTAACGAACAACTGCTCCAACAGGCTACTTCTACCAATCCCACGATTTCTCAAAGTGCGATCGCGACACTGCGCAGCCAAGGCTATGCTGGCATAGAGGCATTTTGGCAAAAATATCAAACCGAATTTCCCCGCAACCCACAATTGCGATCGGTCTTAGATGCGATCTGCAAGCAAAAAGACTGCGATATGTCTCGTCTTTATTGGTACACAGACTTAGAAGCTGCCAAAGCCGCTGCCAAAGCTAGTGGCAAACCGATTTTATCCCTGCGTTTACTGGGTTACTTAGACGAAGAACTCAGTTGTGCCAACAGCCGCTTTTTCCGAACAGCGCTCTACCCAAATTCTGAGGTTTCTGCTGTACTCCGCGATCGCTTTATCTTGCACTGGCAATCAGAGCGTCCCGTACCCAAGCTAACCATTGACTTTGGCGATGGACGTAAGCTAGAGCGCACGCTTACAGGCAACAGCATTCACTATGTTTTAGATGCCAATGGCGATCCCGTTGATGCCATCCCCGGACTCTATAGCGCTCAAGCATTTTTAGAAAATCTCCTCTTGGCAGAGCAGATCGCTAAGCAGTCCACAAACTTGTCAGGTAGTGCAAAATGGCAGTTGATCGGCAACTATCACCGCGATCGCCTTGCCGCTTTGCAAACGAAATGGAATAAAGATCTAACTAGACTGAGGCTACCGATCCAGCCTTTGATTCAGTCCGCCGCTCCAGTTGACCGAACCAATCCTCCTAGCGCTGAGGTTGCAGGACGAATTCCTATAGGAAAAGCGTTGGTGGAGTTGCCAGTATTACGCCGTACCACCGTTGCTGCACCCACAAAAGAGCAAGCACCCAATACGAAACTCAGCGATGCGAACTGGGAGCGATTATCTAGCCTATATCTCGGTTCCTCTAGCCTTGATGCCAATAGTTTGAAGGTGGTAGAGCGCAAACTATCTAGCCAGCAATCACTGCCTGCCACAGTAGCTAATTTTGAACGGGCGATCGCACAAGATACCGTTCGTAATGAATATCTATTTCACGCCCAAATTCACGATTGGTTTGCGAATGGCACAAGTACAATGCACCTACAAGCGTTAAATCAGCGCGTTTATGCCGAGCTTTTCCTAACCCCTGCCAACGATCCTTGGTTAGGGCTAGTTCCTACCAATGTCTACACAGGGATTAGCGCCAAATAGCAACATCACCCCCCTCTGTAACTACCTACTTGCTCGGAATCGGAAAACCAGTTTCCTCCTTTTGACAGGAGGATAGCTTGGCTGAGCCATTAAAAGTTGCCTATTGAAAGATGAAATTTCTTTGTACTTACTTAATCCGCATCAAAGTTTGGGCGCCGGGAAAATAAGTAGCCCAAGCTTTAGGGTCGGGGTAGTTGATCCAGTTAGCACGCGATACGACAAGTTGCAGTACCATTGCGGCTTGATCCTGATTTTGTGCTGTAATCTTAACAGATACATCCGAGACCAAAATTTCTCGATCGAACGTCATTTGGGCAGCGGTTCTAGCCAGTGTCTCGGCTTTGCGTATTAATACTTCAAAGCTTTCCCCATCTCGAATCGATAATCGCAAATCTACATCCTTATGCTCTGCCCAAGTGGGTAGTGTTGTAGAGAGCAATATTGTGGGAATTAGCGTGATAAAAGCGGCTACGTTTGCCAGAAGTTTAGTTTTCATGTTGACCCTGACTAAAAAATAGCCAAAATAATAGCAAATATTTGAAAAGAATATGTCATATTGTCTGCTATTGAAAAAGCAATATATTTTAGTCAATTATTTCGTCTAGCTGAAGGTTTGTGTAGGGGCGCTATGTCAACAACTCAAGTTCGTAACCTCATCGAAGAAATTAATAATTTATTGAGTCGTCCAATTGGCTCAGTGTCTAGAGGGTTGTCTCCTGAAACACTTCAGCAAAGAGAGCAGCTTAAACATTTGCGATCGCAACTCGAAAGCGCCACAGAAGATCAAGATCTCAGCGAGTTAGAGCGAGAATGCAATCAACTAATTAGTCAAATTAAAGGGGAAGTTCAACCATTACAAGTCCAGCCCTTACAAATTGATACGCTCAGACTAAGTAGACTAGATAAACTAGATATACGTCAGAAATTATCTGAACGTGTGCCTGGACGGCGGGACGCATCTCCACTTGGGGAAGCGGCGATCTTTCCCATTTCTCAACCATCTTTTTTGCGCAATAACTCTGACTTGATTAAGGAGGGTAGCATCATGGCTAACGACACACCTGAATCAAATTTGCCTAGTATGAACGAGCAAATTGTGGCGATCGTACAGCACACAATTCAGCAAACGATTCAACAGGCAGTGCAACAGTCGGTACAGCAATCTGTCGAGCAGAGTCTCAAACAAGCGCTCACGGTAGAAAGGGCAGTTATTGTCAATGAAATTTCTGCTAACTTAAAATCATTTGTCGATACACAACTCGATATCCAACAGCGATCGCAAGCCAACGAAGAACTACAAATTCTCGATCGCAAAAAGCAAGATCTTCGCCAAGAAATTGCCAAACTGGAGGCTGACCGCCAAGCTTGGATGGCACAATTTGCCCAAATTCAGCGATCGCAGCAAGAAGCCTTAGCACAATCACTTCAAGAAACGCTCCATGAAACCGTTACACAAACGGTTAGCCAATCTTTAAACCCACTTTTAACCTCGCTAAATCAAGAGTTGGTACCCGATCCCGATGAATCTGAATCGGCTAGTCCTGACCTGTCGAGTCCAGAGTTTGTGCAACAGGTACAACAGCAAACCGATCGGTTCCTATTAAACTTGGATGCAATGTTCAATGCGACCTTTCGTTCTTTGGAACAAAATATCCATAGCTACAAGGCAACGATAACCGAACAACTCGACCAAATGCAGACCTTGGAGCAGCAAGGCAAGAGTTTGATCGATTCTCTCATCGAACATGTGAGCGAACATGCGAGCGAACATACCAACGCAGTAAATCAAGCTCATGCTAGTGAAATTCCTCCCTCTGTAGAACCAACTCCAGTTGCATCAGCGATCGCCGATCTACCCTCTGATATCGATCCGCGCTATTTCAATACTACACCTGAGTCCATTGATGAAGCCTTAGTGAGTACTTTACTTGCAGGTGGTGATGCTACTAGCCTCTATCCTGAGGTTGTCTTGCAGGAAATGTACAATGCTGGCATGGAAGTTCTCCCTAGCAATCCTATACTTCAAAATGTAGTACCCGAAGAAGCCAGCAAATTTGCCGATCGCCTCCAAGAAGCTCAACTGCGAGCCCATGACTTAGAGCCAGTAATCGTCGAAGACTACTCAGATGCAGAAATTCAAGTCATCGACCCTGACTTCGATCCAAACGCTGTAACCCAACCCTTCGATCTCATTGGTTTGACGGATAGCGTGACAGCACAGCATTTGTCGGATTCTGAGATTGAAGCGAGTCTAGAGATTCCTCCGCAAGCACGAGAAGAACAAGCACAAGAAGAAATAGTTTTCGCATCAGCAAGCCTATCAGAGCAAGATTTATTTTCCCAAGAACCAAGCGGAGATCTGCCACCCTCAAATGAGCATCCCAATGAAGATCCTGCTCTTTTAGAATGGCTAGATAGTCGTCCAGAGTCCCAACTACCGCCAAAACCGTTAGCAAATGACGATGATGAAACCGATCTTACAGCTTGGCTCAACCATAAATCCATTACATTCTCTGCCAGTACTCGGGCTGATGATGCCAAAAAGTTAGGTCGTCCCAACGACACAGACAATGCCGAAAGCTCAGATGAATCTTTGATTCTATTGCCAGATGCTCCTGCTAGAACCCCCGATGTCAGTCAGTGGATTAATGATTCGTTGATTCAAGATCTAGCTGCTGATTTAGAAAATCTTGAATCGGGTAAGGGGTTTAGCCCTGCGATCGCTTCTAATCTCAATCAAGTCATTCGCAATACACCTTTTGCTGCAATCTCCTCGGGTGTCATTGAGCCTCCACGCCAACCTGTGATTCAACTGAGTCAATCGTCTCCTATCGAACCATCTTCAAATGCATTGGAATCGTCGATAGAACAAGATTTAGAATATTTGGAAATCCCTCAAATTGTTGAGAATCCTGAGGATCTTTATGTCGATTCCCTAGAGACCGATGATTGTATATTGCAAGAATCTACGGATTCTTCGGAAGCACTGATTCACGAGCTATTGCAACCTGAGCCATTGCCGCTCAATCCAGAGGTGGAAGCTAATCCCTTTATTTCACCTCCTATTAGTCAAGATAGTTCTGAGCTTTCACCCTTTGACTCAAGTACTTTGTCTGCTCCAGAGTCTAGATTTACAGAATCTAGTTCTCCAGAAGCTGCCAATCTAATCGATGACCATACTTCTGATGTTAGCCCTTTTTCGATTGGCGATCGAGATGATTCCGCCGCCCTGTTTGTGGAAGAAACTCCCAGCCACGCTGAAACTCAAATCACACCTGCTCCCATAGAAGCCTCAGCTCCACATCCTCCGGATGATGCGGAATCAATTTTCGCTGAAGTACTTGCCAGCCAATCGCAGGGAAAAACATCGATTAATACAGTGACGGATGAGTCAGAAGATGAAATTGATGCGCTCTTCTTAGGCTTGCCAGGAATAAGCGGTCATGAAAGCTCTTCCAAACCAGTCTCTGGTGTAATTACAAGTGCAGCAAAGAAAATATTTAACGATACGCTAGAGGCAAAAAATTCTGCGGCGGCATCTTCCGATTCAAAACCATCAACTCCTATTCAGTCTGCTTTAGAGACTGAAGTAAATCCTTCTTCTGATGCATCTGAGCCAGTTGCTAGTGCCGATCTAAGTTCAGATTTAAGTTTAGGTCTAGATCGAGAATTTGAGAAGGTCATGAATGAGCTAGAAAATGATATTAATCGAGGCTTAGATGCGGGACATAGCTCGGAGATAAAGGACAAGATTGAAGTGGAATCCTCTCAAGCAAATCCACTGGAGAGCGAATCGGATGCATCCGATTCTTCGGCTTCTTTGGCGATTGATGAATTTGACGAGTTAGCTCTCATGATTCAGTCTCAATCTAATCCGATCGACTCCTTAACCTCAGAACCTAAGACAGTAGAGGATATCCTTAGTATCTCTGAGGAATTTGAAACGGTTTTGCAAACACTTGCTTTTGAGCAGCTAAGCGACCAGTCTGAGGAAGCTAGCTCAGAAGAAGTTCAAATTACGGATTCTTCAGCAGATGAACCTCCCCTCAGTTTGAGCTTAGACGATCTAGATGGCTTAGGTATAGATGGCTTAGGTATAGATGGTTTAGGTGATGATTTAGGTATAGATAGTCTTGATAGCTTGGGGAATGATTTAGAGGCTCCTTCGTCACCAGCTTTGGTAGATAGGTCTGAGGCAAACCCTTTAGTAGACTTAAAGACTGATTCGGAGGAGGATGATTTCACCCATTTCCTAGACGATCTTGAGGCTGGTTTGCCCTATCCATCTTTTCCAAAGCAGTCTTCTACAGATGCTGTTAAAGATTCTTTAGCCTCTAATCTAACGACTCAAACGATATCCAGCCCAGAGGAAGAATTATCGGCTGAAGATTTTTTTGCATCTTTAGGTGATGATGACTCCAGTGATAGTTTTGACAGCGCTCTCAATGAGTTTGCAGACAGTGTAGATAGTGATATGCCTGATAGTGATTTCCTCAAAACACTAGAAGAGGAACTACTTAACTCTGATTACGACCTGCAATTAACGAATTTTGCTGACTTTGACGATGGTGCCGAGCAGTTGGATAATTCGTCGTGGGAACAGTTTGTTGAGAAGGCTACAACTTCATCGGGACTTGCTATATCAGACAACAGCGATGACAATTTAGACACAGTGCTATTTAGTCTCGATGCGATCGACTTTCAGTTTGAGAACCAACCTGATTTACTTGCAAAATTGGATTTCAAAACAGACGAACGTCCAATGGAAGAGCGTACGCTTGATGTAGAGTCACAGGTGATCGAGTCAGAGAGAGTTGTACCCATTCCACCTGAGCCTCCTGAACCACCCTACAGTATTAACGATACTTGGTTCTTGGGAGTTGATTTTGGCAGTGTTTATATGCGTGCCAGTTTGGTGAATGCTAACACGGGTAGAGTATATCCACTCACCTTGACCAAGGAGGGCGAAAATCTTTCTACACAGATTTTGCTAAATACCGATCTCAGCGACGCTCGCAGCACAGATGATGCACTGAAACAATCGCCAACCGTAAATATTGCTATTTCTCACTTTAAATCTTTTCTCAAGCTAGGCTTACCCTATAGAGGTATCAGTGCTTGGCAGCCAATTTTACAGTGGTCTCATACCCAGCAAATCACGCTCAAATGGCTCATGACAGCTTTGCAAAACTTTTTGGGCAAGATTCAGACAGAAGCTACCCACGCCAAGTTAACCGATGCTAGCGAGATTTTGCAAAATCTGAGTGGTGTGATTTTGGGACATCCGCCCGAATGGTCGGATACTTACGTGCTCAACCTCAGAGAAGCTGTCTTAAATGCAGGGTTGGTAAATCAAGCCGAACAGATCATGGTGATAGACCAAGCGATCGCTCCCGTTTTATCGTTTCTTCATCAAAATCAATCACTTCAGCAAATTACCTTGGCGATCGATGCTGGAGCCGTTACAACCAGTCTCTGTTTAATTAAAGCTTTGGGAGATCCAATCAACCGATCGCATATTTATAGCCGTAGCATTGATTATGCTGGTCTGGGCATCAATCAAGATATTGTGACGCAGTTGCTCTATCCCCATTGGCAAATTGTGACCAATCCTGCACGCGAATCTTGTAACTTAGAGCATTTGACCTTGCCCGATCCGAGCGATCCCGCTCCTGCCCAAAGGGCTTTACTACAACAGACCCTGCTGAGTTCGCCGATAGGACAGCAACTGCTAGAATTTGCCGAACAAATCAAGTTGGATCTCTTTAGCCATCCCGATCGGGTGCAATGGAGTCGCGAACTAGAGGGGCAGCCGCTCACCGTACAGCGTCGTGAGGTAGAGAGCCAAGTTTTGCAGCCATTTATTCAGCGCCTCAATCGTGAGTTAAATCTCCTGTTGAGCATTGCTGGCATGACAGGCGAAGATGTTGCCGAAGTATGGCAGTTAGGCGGAACTATGGCATTTCCTTCACTCTCACGGTGGTTGGTACAAAAGTTGCCCTTTGCCAATATGACCACACTGCCAAGTTCTACTGTGGCAAATGGTCTTGCGATCGCGCCGCTTTTCCCACAATTGCTAGACATTTCACGGCAACAGTACTCAGACTATTTTCTATTGCAGGAAATTTGTCGGTTAAATCTAAAAGAATCCCTGACACCCAAGAGTCTCTTACAACAACTTCAAAATCGAGGCATTAATATCAAAGTCTGTCGCGATCGCATTTTGACCCTGTTGCAAGGCGATATTCCCAATGGTTTATTTCCTTGGCTAGAACCAGAAAAAGAGCTGGTACTTTCCGATCCAACCCTTGTCAACGAATTATTTACAGGTAGGCTGTTTGAGTTGGAAACCGATGGCTCTTACAAACCCAATGTCTTGAAGTTTCAGCAACTCAGCAATTACCTTCATGCAATTTTATGTACGATGCGTCAAACCCTTAATGAGCCCTTGGTCTTTCCAGATTTTAAGATCGCAGTGCAGTCTTAAGCATAAGTAGGAATCCTATACCTATTAAAAAGTCCAGACATTGTCAGGTCTGGACTAGATGAGATTTAAAAGTACCAGCATTCTAGGTAATATCAATGCAGAACCTACGACGACGGCAGCGATCGCGGATACTAAAACTGCGCCCGCCGCACAGTCTTTAGCTACCTTTGCCTGTTGATGATAGGTTTTTCCAACAGTCAGATCTACAACTGCTTCCAATGCTGTATTAAGTAGCTCCATCATCAAGATTGCCGCGATCGTCAAACTAATGATTGCAAAGTCAACCTTGGGTAACTGTATGTACAAACTCAGCCCTAAAACCAAAACACCCATGACGAGATGAATGCGGAAATTGCGTTGGGTTTTGAATGTATAAGCAATCCCTTCACCAGCAAATTTAAAACTGAGACGTAAACTAGTGGCGACCTGCAATGAGGGAGTATGAAAGACAGGAAGATTTGAAGATTTTAGATCTAGCAAATTTGGATCTCGTAAATCTGGATCTGAGGTTGGCTCTGAGAGGTGAGCATTGTCTTGACTAGTTTCGGAGAGGCTTGGGTCTGAAAAACTTTGAGATGTAACGTTAGCTGCCATAAATTTATTTGATTTAGATTTAGCAAGCGAAATGACGTTAGAGAGAACAGAACTGCGTTACAGAGATTTTGTCCAACATGTCTAGATTACCTTCAGTCACACAATTGGTCTAGTATTTTCATGGTCAAAAGCCTAGCTCGATCGCAAATCCGTTACGGCTTCGAATACCTCGGCATTGCGTAGCGATCGCAACATCGCATCTTGCTGTGCCAGCATGCTCTCTAAACTTTCTCGATCTGGATGATCCCATCCCAACAAATGTAGCAATCCGTGGGCTGCTAGCCAAGCAAGTTCCTGCCTAACACTATGCCCCTGCTCGGCAGCTTGGCGCTGAGCAGTGGTGACTGAAATAATAATATCGCCTAGATAGGTAGGTTCGGAATAGGGCTCACTAAGTGTCTCATCAATGAGCTCTTGCGGTACAACAGGGACATCGGCCTCAAGGGCGGCAAATGCTAAAACATCAGTCGGGCAGTCTAGCTGTCGGTATTGAGCATTTAACTTTGCAATCTCAGCATCATCTACGATCAGCAAAGTCACCTCATATTCCCCTACTGCCATGATGTCAGGTGTTAGAGAATCTGCCCACACACCAAACCAGTCTTGCCAATCTTGCTCTTTGACAGGCGAGCGATCGGCGATCGTGGCATCAATATCTACGATTAAATCAATACTCAAGAATCACCCAAAAAATTAATGAAAGACAACTGCAAGCCCTACAAGCAGACCCATCACACCCGCTGTAGTTAAGGCAAAATGAAACAGAGAAGTACCTCGTTTTTTTACCATGTTCCGCATCGCTAGTTTGACATAGCTCCCCTCTTTCTCCTCTGCCTGATCTTTGCTGGCTTGGGTAAAGGGAACATTTGGAGGAGGAGAGTCAGGCATCATGGGCGATTTATCGGTTTGAATATACTTGTTAGATCTTAACTAAACTTTATCACTAACCACTCGATGCGCTTAAAAATGGAATTCTCAGTTTTGGGGATTTTTAAAACTGAATATTTTAAATAAAATTTAAGTAAAATAATACCCAAAACATGAATCTTTACACTATTTGTTCTCAAAACGCATGGATTTGATAGGGGTTCCAGAATATTCGGTCAATATTTAGCAGGTTTGCTTATTGCATTAAGCCTGAATTAAAGTGACAATTAAAGAGTTAGAGGCTGTGCTAATCAATATATATTTAAGGAGCACAATGTTATGGCAGTTGAAAAGGTTAACTCATCCTCAAGTCTAGCTGAGGTGATCGATCGCATCCTTGACAAGGGAATAGTCATTGATGCTTGGGTCAGAGTTTCATTGGTGGGGATTGAGCTTTTATCGATTGAAGCTAGAGTTGTTATCGCTTCTGTAGAAACTTATCTTAAGTATGCAGAAGCCGTTGGTCTGACTACATCTGCAGCTGTACCCGCAGCCTAAGTCCTTAAATATTAGATTGCAAAATCTTGCATTCTAATGGTTAAGAAATAGTCGATCTCACTCCAGTTAGCTATTTAATTTAGCTACTCGTATTCAAGCAAAGATTCTATCTCATAGCTATCTTTGCAACTTAGGGGGGGGACGTGTTTGTGCGTTCCCTTTTTGGTTTTTCCATTCGTGATGCTCGAGGCTCCATCGTGTAAATGATGGGTAGCGAAGGTTCTCTAACGTAGAATTGAATTGATTGAACGATGTCTGGGGGAGTATTTAAGAATATATGCAAGGATTTAGCAAAAGCACGTAAAAGCGCCAGAAACATGAGCTTTACTGTGGATCTTCATCAATGAACGCTCAAAATATTATTTAAAAAGCTCTAAACCGAGATATATCCAAATTCAGTAAGTATTGAGGATAAAACGATGGCTTCTCTAATGCAGATGTTCGCTGAAGCAAGACAAAAAAGATTAGAAGAAAGAGCGGAGTTTATAGCTGAGTTTCAGCAGGAGCAGCAGGCTAGAGCGCAGCAACTTCAAGCTCAGTTTGCTGCCCTTGCCGATGAATTAGCCCAAGCAAGACAAGACCGTTTAGAACTTGAGCAGTTTCGCCAAGAGATGGCGGCTGAGAGTCAAGAAGAACGCTTCCTAGAGTATCAAGTGCGCTCAAGCGAAATCCAATCTCACTTGAGTGAAATCCGACAGACTCGCCTGATCTCCGCTAAAAATCACAGAGTGCAGAGATTTCAAGAAGTATCCACAAGGGCAAGCAAAACCCGATCGCAGCTCAGCCAGATCCAAAGAAGTCGATTGATGTCGGCAACGGCAAAAGCTGCCGCTCGGTTAAATCAAGTCGCCGATCGCGCTGATGCCATACGATCTCACTTAACGCAACTAACAACAATTCGCACAACCACGGCTGCTCAAGCTAGCCAAGCAAGGCATCGTGAAGTCCAACTTCGGACTGCGACGACAAGGCTGCAAATGCGGCAAGCCCAACTCCATCGCACGCAACAGGCAATACAAGACCAAGAACAGCGATCGGAGCAATTTGCACAGTTTGCGGCTGATGTCCAAGGGCAGATTCAACAAACCAGTGGCGATCGCTTTGTGATGGCTGAGACGCTCAACCAGAAATTATCTGATTTTCACACTGAACTGAAGCAGTCTGTATGGGGCGGGTTGAATGATGCAGTGGGAGCCGTAACTGAGGTACAAAAAGAAGCTACGCCGTCCATACCAGAAGTTCCTGTTGTTCCTACCCCTATGGCTAATGTTGCTAGCAATATAAATGCCAACAGAAGAAAGGCTTCACGTCCAAAGCCCAAAAGCTTTGCGAAAAAAGTGATTGAGACACCTCCTGTCGCAGTTCCTCCAAAGCCTATCGAAAATGCCCCTGCAAAAATGCCAGACGTTGTCACTAAGGTAAATGAGGTTTTGCCTGATGTCCCCGTCAAATCTGTCAATAAAGTGGAGCAATTTATCCATGATTATGTGGCGAATCTGGCTGATGGGAAAACGTTGCTGCAAGTGATTAGCGATCGCGACACAGTAAGAGATCTATTGGCTCAAGGAGCAAATCAACTCAAAGTCGATCCGTCTGACATTCTCAATGCACTGTTGCAAATGGCAGAGGGCATTGCAAGTAACGCCTAGCTCTTCTTCTCAAACCCACTAAAGCTTGAAAATTGAACTAGCCTATTTCTCCCAACAAAAAGTCATTCTACTGGTTCTCCAAGCAAGATGTATAGGTGTTTAATTTTCGTTCTTTAACGAAATCGTAAATCTTCGTTTTCATGTTGTCGAGCCCTCGTAGTCCCTTAATTCCTAAATCCATGACCACAGTTCTCCAAGCAAACCCGAGACAATTTGTAAGCACAGAATTTACAAAGCAGATAGTTCGTCGGGCTTTACGCTATTTGCAATCAGGCTTTGCGATCCATTTGCGCGGCCCCGCAGGTACAGGGAAAACCACCTTAGCCATGCACCTAGCGGGGCTGCTTGGTCGTCCCATGGTTTTGATTTATGGCGATGAAGATTTACGGTCTTCACAATTAATTGGTTCTTCATCGGGGTACACGCGCAAAAAAGTTGTAGATAACTACATTCACTCAGTGCTCAAAGTCGAAGACGACATGCGTCAAAGTTGGGTAGACTCCCGACTGACTTTGGCAGCAAGGGAAGGCTTTACGCTCATTTACGATGAATTTAATCGTTCTCGCCCTGAGGCAAATAATGCGCTCTTAAGCACGTTAGAAGAAAAGCTGATTGTTCTACCACCAGATAGCTCTCAATCTGAGTATGTGCGAGTCAATCCTTTATTTCGTGCCATCTTTACCTCTAACCCCGAAGAATATGCTGGCGTTCATCCCACCCAAGATGCACTGCTCGATCGCATGGTTACCATTGATATTGGCGAAGCTGATATTGATACTGAAAAGCAAATTTTGGTCACCCGCGTAGGTCTAGATCGAATACAGGCATTAAAGCTACTGAATCTAATTCGCAGTTTCCGCTACAAGGCAGAGCAAACCAAAACATCCAGCCTGCGTGTTTGTCTAATTATTGGGAAAATCTGCCAAGATCATGAGATTCCCGTATCGGGGCAGAATGCCGATTTTCGTGCGCTCTGCTTTGATGTGTTACTGTCTCGTTATGGCAAGTCTGCTCAAATCGCAGAAATCCTAACTCATTTACTCGATCAACTCCCATAATGACTCAAGCAATTAAAAGCAGTGTCAATGGTTCTTCCCTTGCTGACATCCTAGAGCGAGTCTTGGATAAAGGAATTGTGATTGCAGGCGACATTACCGTATCGGTTGGTAATGTGGAATTATTGAGTATTCGGATTCGCCTTTTAATTGCTTCTGTTGATAAAGCTAAAGAAATTGGGATTAACTGGTGGGAATCAGATCCTTACCTATCCAGTCGTAGCCAAGAGTTAATGGTGGCAAATCAACAACTCTTAGAACGGATTACCCTTCTAGAAAAAGAGTTAGCATTAGTTAAACAAGCCAGCTTGCCTGAAGCTGAAGAGAAGTAAGACTTAAGTGTTTTCCATAAGGGATTTGCCATAAAGTTAAAGTCACAATCTTGGCTTTGACCCAATTCGACATCGCTCACCGCCACCCGCTCAGCCAAAACTTTGAGACGCTGATTATAATTCTGGCGAACAGTTTCCTAACATAACTGCAACTGCAAAATCATTGAGAATCGTAACGTTGAGTCAAGATTTACAGTCTGACATCATTGAGAATAAAAGAATCTTTTAAAGTCACCCCCTAGTGACTGTCAATCGATTTTCAAACCTTTGATTAATCTTAAGGTCTGCGATCGCAGACAGATTAATGTATCCAAAGTTACAAAATACCAAGAATATGATCCCTACTATGTTTTTTGGTAGATTAAAACCCCCACTAAAAAGTCTTTAAGGATATAGCATGGCTAAGACTCCCCAAGATGTCTTGAGAATGATCGAAGAACAAGACATCAAGATCATTGACCTCAAGTTTATTGATATGCCAGGTATCTGGCAGCACTGCTCTTTTCATCGTAGCTTGATTGACGAGAGCTCCTTTACGGAAGGTGTTGCCTTTGATGGCTCTAGCATTCGCGGTTGGAAAGCAATCAATGCATCCGATATGGCAATGGTTCCCGATCCAGACACAGCTTGGATCGATCCGTTTATGGAAGTGCCGACACTGAGCATGATTTGTAGCATTGTCGAGCCTCGCACCAATGAGCCCTACGATCGCTGTCCTCGCGTAATTGCTAAAAAAGCAGTAGAATTTCTTGCCAGCACTGGACTAGGCGATACAGCTTTCTTTGGTCCAGAGCCTGAGTTCTTCATGTTTGATAGTGTCGAATACGATCAAACCATGAACTCCAGCTATTACAAAGTTGACTCGGCTGAAGGGCTTTGGAATACTGGACGCACTGAAGCAGGCGGCAATTTAGGTTACAAAATCCGCAACAAGCAAGGTTATTTCCCCGTTCCACCTCTAGATTCTTTTCAAGATATCCGCACCGAAATGCTGCTGACTATGGCAGACTGCGGCGTACCGATTGAAAAGCACCACCACGAAGTTGCCACTGGCGGTCAAGCTGAGCTAGGCATCAAGTTTGGCAAGCTGATCGAAGCTGCCGATTATGTCATGACCTACAAATATGTGGTCAAGAATGTCGCCAGACGCTATGGCAAGACAGTTACCTTTATGCCTAAGCCAATTTTTGGTGACAATGGCACGGGCATGCACACCCACCAATCGATTTGGAAAGACGGTCAGCCCATGTTCGCTGGTGACAAGTATGCAGGCTTGAGTCAAATGGCATTGCACTACATCGGTGGCTTGCTCAAGCATGCCCCTGCACTGTTAGCAATTACGAACCCCACAACCAACTCTTACAAGCGTCTCGTACCAGGGTTTGAAGCTCCCGTTAACCTTGCCTACTCTCAAGGTAACCGCTCCGCTTCTATCCGCATTCCACTGTCTGGTACCAATCCTAAAGCCAAGCGTTTAGAGTTCCGTTGTCCTGACCCCACTTGCAACCCCTATCTAGCCTTTGCGGCAATGTTGATGGCTGGAATTGATGGGATCAAGAATCAAATCGATCCTGGCGAACCTCTTGATGTGGATATCTACGAACTATCCCCTGAAGAACTCGCGAAGGTTCCTTCTGCTCCCGGTTCTTTGATGGAGTCCCTTGAAAATCTCAAGAACGACCATGACTTCTTACTAGCTGGCGGTGTATTCACCGAAGACTTCATCAATACTTGGATTACCTACAAGTTAAACAATGAAGCCATTCCTATGAATATTCGTCCTCACCCTTACGAATTTAGCCTGTACTACGATTGCTAAAATTGTAGTTTTTATTTGTATTTTATCGAGCCGTCTTTCGAGACGGCTTTTTTGTTTCGCCTTTTATGTAGGTGCAACAGTGCTAAAGGCCAAATACCTTTTCAGCCAAATATTTGGCGATTCGTTCCGATGCACCCCCTGTTCCCATGCGTTGTTCGCCATTACTTACAGCCAGTTGAAAATAGTCAGGATCTTGCAAAATTTTTGTGACCACATCGGCAACTCTAGAAGGCTTATCCACCAAATTAATCGAGCAGCCCAGTAACCTTGCCTGATCTTCGGCAAATTGGCGCGTAAACTGAGGGCCACTGCCCGCGATCGTGATTACGGGCTTCCCTAAACCCACCAGTTGCTCTGTTGCTGTACCTGCCATCGCTAAACCTAAATGGCATTGATGCAGACAATCACTGAATCCATTAGATACCAGTTTGAGCTTGGCATTTTGCATTTTAAATGTGACTTCATCTAGTCGCAGCCAACCTTTTTGCATGAGAATTTGAGACAGAATATCAACATCCAGATCGGGGGCGATCGCCGCTAGAAAATTTACTGTATGGGGGATCGCTCTTACCAAAATTTGAGCGCAGAGCAAAAGGCTGTTCCAATTCTCATAGGCTTCAGGGGGGCGAGAACCCGGCAAAATCGTCACTGCCCATTCATCTGGGCCAACGCCAAAATCTAGACCTTTGGGTTCTAGCCCATCCATCATGGGATTCCCCAGATATTGAACGGGTAGGCGAAATTGTTTGTTTAATAGATCGGCAGTCAATTTATCCCGCACAAATACGGCTTTACAACGGCGACTTGCCATGAGTGATCGCTCCCAAGGGAAAAAATAAGAGCCGCCCCAAGGCTTGGGCACACCATACAAACTACTTTTTTGATCTCGCCAGAAATATTCTGATTTTGCCGTTGCCACAAATACAAAGTCACATCCACCAAATAGCGAGGGGAGCCAAGCGAACAACAAGGGAACGATATCGCCCACAGCAAAAACCAGGCGCTTTTGCTTCTTATTTCTCGACCATTGCCAAGCTACCTGCAATTGCGTCCATGTCAGTTTGAGTAGGCCACTGCGCATATCTTTGTAAAGATGCTTGCTATCCATGCGCACAAATCCTCCCGAAGGCATGGCTTGGGTAGCTTGCTCGACAATGGGAAGATTCTGATTGCGATAGGCATGACCCACACCAACCAGAGGCAGTGCGATCGCAGAGATGCCTAATTGCTCAAGTTCTAAACAAATTCTGGCAGCAATCTGATCTTCTCCATGACCATTGCTAATACATAGAATTTCCACGTTCTTTGAATTCCCTAAGCATCCCAAAGTTTGCTGATATTCTTCTCCAATCTTGCCTCGGCTTCCTCAAAAACTTGGGCAGAGTTTTCTAGCATCTCACCTTGATGTAGCTCTAGAATTTTTGTGGATAGCGAGATACGGTTACGGGACTCATCGACCTCCATGACCACAACCTTGATCGTTTCCCCTTCTTTAAATACAGAAGTAATGTCGCTGACATACTTTTGACTGATTTCTTTGACGTGCAGCAGTCCTGATACGCCACCAAAATCTACAAAAGCCCCGAAAGGTCGAATACTGCTGACCTTACCTGTCACCAACTGACCTTTCGTAAGTTGACTCATGGCAGAAGCCTGTGCTGCCAGTCGGTTGGACAAAATTAGTTTGTTGCGACTCTCATCGATTTCGACTAGTACGACGGGGATCGTCTTGCCGATCAGACCTGTAAAGTTGTTTTTATCTACGAGATGCGATCGCGGAATAAACCCGCGCAACCCCTCTGCCTCAACCACAACGCCCCCTTTGTTGGCATTCACCACTCGGCAGTCAAACACCTTGGACTCGGCTTGATAGGTCAGCAAAATATCCCAAGCTAGTTTCATTTGCAGGCGACGAATGGACAGCTTTACCTCGCCATCTTCGTTTTGCTCGCGAATAATTAAGAATTGTTGCTCAGTCCCGATCGGCAAGGTTTCTGATAATCGTTTGGTCGAACCCAATGAAGCTTCATCAATGGGTAAGAAACCTAGTGATTTTGCCCCAATATCGATGTAGCTGCCATCACTCTCGTGCTGGACGACTTTACCAGTAACGATTTGTCCGACGTTAAATTCATAGTCGTGGGCAGCTAGGGCATTGGCAAAATCACTAGCAGAGAAGGACTGAGAAGATCTTTGGACACTCATGAAGTTATAGACAAGCGTTAATTTTCCTTAAGTTTACCTATTCTAGACTGATTCTCTCACTGCAATGTCGGATGCATTAGACTAGAAAGCACAGCACTCAAATTAAGATCGCAATTTTAAGGAGCAATCGACAGTGAGGTTCTCTGCAAAACGGACATTTTGGCAAAGAGTTCAGACTCTGATTATCGGTGTGGTTGTGTGTCAAAGTGCAATCACCTTCATACCGAGTGCTGCAAACGCAGCGAAAGACGGAGAACAGGCACAAATTAGCTATAGCGAACTGCTGACCAAGGTTAAAGAAAACAAGGTCAGTAAGGTAGACATTGATAGCACGCAATTATCTGCCGATGTCGAATTTAAAGATGGAACCAAGGTCAAAGTTGACTTGTTTGCTAGAGATAGCAACGCCGAACTGATGAAGACTTTGCGCGAGGGCAATGTTGATGTTGCCGTGAAATCACCGCAACAACCCACAATCCTATGGCAGTTAGCCAGTACCTTTTTTGTACCGATTGTGCTGATTTTGCTCCTGTTTGTGGTGCTGCGTCGTGTGAGTAATGCCCCAGGTGGCCCCACCCAAACTTTAAATTTTGGCAAATCAAAAGCCAGATTTTCCCCTGAAGCAAAAACAGGCGTGATCTTTGATGATGTCGCTGGGGTTGATACGGCAAAAGAGGAACTGCAAGAGGTCGTGACTTTTCTCAAGCAGCCCGAACGGTTTACAGCCGTGGGGGCAAGAATTCCTAAAGGCGTGCTTTTAGTGGGCCCTCCCGGAACTGGGAAAACCCTGCTGGCAAAAGCGATCGCTGGCGAAGCGGGTGTACCCTTTTTCTCCCTATCTGGCTCTGAGTTTGTGGAAATGTTTGTGGGTGTCGGGGCATCGCGGGTGCGCGACCTTTTCCACAAAGCCAAAGAGAATGCCCCTTGCATTGTATTTATTGACGAAATTGATGCCGTCGGCAGACAGCGCGGTGCGGGAATTGGCGGCGGTAACGACGAACGGGAGCAAACCCTAAACCAACTGCTCACCGAGATGGATGGTTTTCAGGGCAATACAGGTGTGATTATCATCGCTGCTACCAACCGTCCTGACGTTCTCGATAGTGCCTTGCTGCGTCCTGGTCGGTTCGATCGCCAGATTACCGTGGACTATCCCAGCTACAAGGGACGTTTAGAAATCCTCAAGGTTCACGCACGCAATAAGCGCATTGATGAAAATGTCTCGATTGAGACGATCGCCCGTCGCACCCCCGGTTTTGCTGGGGCAGACCTAGCCAATGTCTTAAACGAAGCCGCCATTCTTACGGCTCGTCGGATGAAAGAAGCGATTACCGAGCTAGAGGTTGCCGATGCGATCGATCGCGTCACGATCGGCATGACCATGAAGCCCCTACTCGATAGTGTCCAAAAGCGGTTGGTTGCGTACCATGAAGTTGGTCACGCCCTGTTACAAACCCTACTCAAGGATGCGAATCCCTTGGATAAGGTCACAATTATTCCGCGCTCTGGTGGGGTGGGTGGTTTTTCTAAGGCTCTACCTTCGGAGGAAATGGGGCTAGAGAGTCGCTCAGCGATTCTTGCCATGATTACCATTTCTTTAGGGGGACGTGCTGCGGAGGATGTGATTTTTGGTGACTCTGAAGTTACCATCGGTGCATCGAGTGACTTTGCCAATGTGGCGAGGCTAGCAAGGTTAATGGTGACGCAACTAGGCATGTCAGAGCTAGGTTTGGTAGCACTAGAAGGTCAAAACAATGAGGTGTTTTTAGGTCGAGACTGGACACCCCGTTCTGAATATTCGGAAGAGATTGCCAGCAAAATTGATAAGCAAGTACGCACGATCGCAAAGCAATGCTATGACACTGCGTACAAAATTATCAAGGAAAATCGCGACCTCTGCGATCGCCTCGTGGATACTTTGTTAGAAGTGGAAACGATGGATGGTGAAGAGTTCCGTAAAATCGTGGCCGAATATACGGAAGTACCCGAAAAACAAATGGAAGCTCTGAAGTTTTAGTTGAGATCCCTCGTAGAGACAATTCATGAATTGCTTCCATGAGGGATTGCTTTTGATCACAGTTCACGAATTACCCTATGACCGCGATCGCTTACCTTGGCCCCTCTGGAACCTATGCCGAAGCTGCGGCTTTAAAATACCAAGCCCTTTATCCACACTTACATCCAGAATCCAAGACATCACCAATCCTCTGTCCCTATCCTTCTATTCCCAAGGCGATCCAAGCTGCTGCTTTAAAGGAAGTCGATCTAGCGATCGTGCCTGTCGAGAATTCCATTCAAGGTGGTGTGACAATGACCCTCGATAGCCTTTGGCAATGGCATCAACTTCAGATTCAGCAGGCACTCGTATTACCGATTGAGCATGCACTGATTACGCAAGCCAAAACACTCGCAGACATAAAGGTTGTCTATTCTCATCCCCAAGCCCTAGCGCAATGCCAGCATTGGCTAGAGGAATTTGTTCCCCAAGCTCAGTTAGTGCCTACCGACTCAACGACTGAGGGGTTAGAGGTTGTGTCAACGGATTCTACGCTGGCGGCGATCGCTTCGCAACGCGCTGCTGAGATGTATAAGCTCCCTACACTTGCCTGCCCAATTAACGATCATCCTGACAACTGCACCCGATTTTGGGTTTTGGGTCTTACCCCTCCTACAACCAAAGGTAGTCATACCTCTCTTGCCTTTAGCGCTCAGAGAAATTTACCTGGTGCATTGGTCAAGCCCTTGTCGGTATTTGCCGATCTCGGGATTAATTTAAGCCGCATTGAGTCTCGCCCCACGAAGCGATCGCTGGGTGATTATGTCTTTTTTATCGATATCGAAGCCTCTGTAGAGCAACCCTTTGTCCAAGAGGCATTACAAGACCTCGTTCCTTTAACCGAAACCTTAAGAATCTTTGGTAGCTATAGCATTGCCGACTAGCCTACATTATTCATGAGAACCCAAAAGAGAATAAAAATCAAGAAAAAAGGA
>NZ_JAZBJZ010000040.1:0-43026 GCF_036349135.1 Tumidithrix elongata BACA0141 | reverse complement strand
TTTTAGGCTCTTTTTTTTCTCCACTTTCTCTCCCTGATGAATTATTCAGGCTAGGTTTAATAATACCTATGGATTTCTTTTGTGATTGAAGTTCAGTAATTGAATTAAACTCCAAAGGCAAAACAAGGGATTTACGCTCTTCCCAATTATTATTGGTTCCTATCTCTCTAATAATATTGATGGATGTGTCATTGATCCTATAGCTCTCTTCTCTGAAGTCTTTTTCGTTTCTTTCGATCTCAGCGCTAATAATTGACCATCTTTTATACCTCTTGTCAGTATCTAGTCCGCGATATCTAATTGGATAGATACGAATCCATTGTATGGGTTTTTCATTGTCATCTAAAAGGATCCCAGCTGTGCAAACCGTTTCTTTATATTTTTGGCTTATAGAAGGATAGGTTTTGGTCGCAATCAGGATTTTTCTTCTTTGCATATTGATTTAGATCGGGCATTACGCCTATAAATCCCACAATTGTATAAATAGTCATTAAAATTTTAGTTTAATGTAAAATGCCACAATCCTACAAAGAAAAGCAATTTACTATTGCTAAGGCGATCTCGCTCTTT
Source organism: Tumidithrix elongata BACA0141 (assembly GCF_036349135.1). Taxonomy (NCBI): domain Bacteria; kingdom Bacillati; phylum Cyanobacteriota; class Cyanophyceae; order Pseudanabaenales; family Pseudanabaenaceae; genus Tumidithrix; species Tumidithrix elongata. The sequence goes on along the minus strand of NZ_JAZBJZ010000040.1, from coordinate 42,456 downwards.
ATTGAGTATGTCTTCAAATAAAAACAACAACGCTTTTTGCTGTTTTGTAAGAGAAATGTGCGAGGGCTCAAACCCTTTAGTCCCAACAAGGTAGCTTGCCTTGTTCCGAAATGATTGCCCCAAGCCCACGTTAAAATATATGTCTTGACACTTCTCTATACATCCCGATCGATACCGATGATATGGAGATCGATATGTTTTAGCGATCGCACGATATTTTGCGTGAGAGAACCTTTTAAAAACATTTCCCAGCGTGATTTGAGACTCTCTCCGATCACAATTTGCGTAATATGATACTTATCTGCCATGTCGATTATTGCTTTGGCAACATCATGACTGCTTTGCCGTAAAAAGGTTCCATTAAATTCGCGACATAGGCGTTCGCAGGTCTCAATATGTAAGCTTTCTTCTTTCGTAAGAAAGCGATCGGGGTTTTCGACAAAGAGAATGTATAGCCTCGCATTCATATAACTGGCGATTCTCGCGCCACGACGCAGGAGGCGGATGGAGTTGGGATAGGTCGAGATGCAGACCATCACACTTTCATGGATATTACAAAATTTATTGGTGGAGCTGTGACCCGCGATCGCACTCCGAGGCAGGGAGTTTTGCTCTTCATAGCGATCTTCTTCGATGTTGTCGGCAACTTCGCGCAGGGCGAGTTCGCGCAGAGCCACTAGATTTTTACGCTGAAAGAAGTTTTCTAGGGATTGCTGAATCTTGTTGGGAGCGTAGATTTTTCCTTCTTTGAGACGTTCTTCTAAGGTTTCAGGTGTTACATCCACAACCACCAACTCATCCGCTTCATCCAAAAATGGATCGGGGATGCGCTCTCTCACAACCACGCCAGTAATTCTAGCAACTAGATCGTTGAGGCTCTCTAGATGCTGAATATTCACAGTCGAAAGCACGTCAATGCCAGCAGCAAGAATGACTTCAACATCCTGATAGCGCTTTTCTCGTTGCGAACCAAATACATTCGTATGTGCGAGTTCGTCAATGAGAACCACTTGGGGCCGACGTTGTAAAATCGCCTCGGTATCCATCTCGGGGAGCGTCACCCCACCCCGAACGATCTGCTGACATGGAATCACCTCCAAACCCTCGATTTTTGCTGCCGTTTCCTTACGACCGTGGGTTTCGACCAAGCCGATCGCGACATCAATACCATCCGCTTTCATTTGATGGGCTTCGTCTAGCATCCGATAGGTTTTCCCAACCCCCGGAGCCATACCAATAAACACCTTATGCTTGCCGCGCCGCTGAGGTCGCTCGTAATGGGTTTGGGTATCGCTCTTTTGGGCGTTTTGAGGATTTTGGGCGTCTTGAGAAGAAATCATGGGAGTAGATTGCGATCAGGATTCGGCTAAATTGGCTTCAATACATCTAGATCTAAATTTAACTTAAGCACATTCACAGCAGGCTCTCCAAAGATACCCAAGAATCTCGCTTCCGTATTCTTGGCAATCAGAGGTTCGATTTGGGCGGCAGGTAAAGATCTCGCTTTTGCGACGCGATCGAGCTGGGCTTTCGCACCTTCAGGCGTAATATGGGGGTCGAGAGAAGAGCCAGAAGTATAGACCAGATCGGCGGTTGGCGTAACACCTGCTTTTTTGAGGTTCCCTATGGTATCTGAAACGCGCTTGAGCAGATCGGGATTGCTGGGGGCATAGTTGCTAGCTCCCGATACACCCGTCGTTTGACCGATATTTTTAGGATCTTTCTCTTTATCCGTAAAGCTGCTGTAGTTGGTGGTACTGGGACGACCCCAAAAATACTTGTCAGCCGTAAAGTTCTGTCCGATCAAAGCCGAACCCACAACTTTCCCCTGACTGACAATTATGCTGCCGTTTGCTTGATAGGGAAAGATTGCACCAATTCCCAACATCAAAACAGGATAGAGCACAGTGGTAAGCACCCACAGAACGAGAGTGGCACGGATAGCAGTAGTGATTTCTCGCAGGAATAACATTTAAACTTTCCCTTTAAAATTTTTCAGGTACGAACATGACTACAAATAGATAGACAGACAGAACGAAGGTCGTAAGAATGAGTAACCCGATCGCGTAAGCCTGTCCTTGCGAAATCCCTTCGTTATTGGCATAGATAGCTGGCGCAACGGCGAGGTTGGCACACATAAACAGAAATAGCTTTAGGGGAACTCTCCGTTTTTGCCATTGTTGCTTAACTTGAGCGAAAACTTGATTGCTGTTCATAGGTTTAGGTTCGTGAAAATTGAGAACGATAGAATTAGGCAAGACCCACTGCTGCGATCGCGATATCGATGCCTTTAATTGCAATAAAGGGCGCAATCACACCACCCAACCCGTAAATCAGAATATTCCGTTGCAGAAGCTGATCGGCAGTGAGGGGGCGGAATTGCACGCCCTTGAGCGCTAAGGGAATCAGGGCTGGAATAATCAGGGCGTTATAGATCAGTGCCGAGAGTACGGCTGAATTCGGACTGCTGAGAAATAATACATTCATGCCACCAATGCCCGCACTAGCAAACATCGCAGGAATAATCGCAAAGTATTTGGCAACATCATTGGCGATCGAAAATGTGGTCAAGGCTCCGCGTGTAATCAAGAGTTGCTTCCCAATCGTCACCAAATCGATCAGCTTCGTCGGATCGGAATCTAGATCCACCATATTCGCTGCTTCCTTTGCTGCCTGCGTACCAGAGTTCATGGCAACGCCGACATTGGCTTGGGCTAGGGCAGGAGCGTCATTCGTGCCATCTCCCGTCATCGCTACGATTTTACCTTCCGCCTGTTCGCGTTGGATCACGCTGATCTTATCTTCGGGTGTGGCTTCGGCAATAAAATCATCTACCCCTGCTTCAGCGGCAATCACTTCCGCCGTAATCCGATTATCACCGGTCAGCATCACCGTGCGCACACCCATACGCCTGAGTTGATCGAAGCGTTCGCGAATGCCGGGTTTGATAATGTCTTTGAGGTAAATCACGCCATAAATGCGATCGTTTTGACAAACCGCTAGGGGCGTACCGCCCAGCCTAGACACCCGCTCGTAGGCAAGATCCAATTCCGAGGAGATTTGAGCGCTGGCACCACCCCGCGATCGCACGAAGCCCTTGACCGACTCCACCGCACCTTTGCGAACTTCCTTCCCATCAGGTAAATTTGTACCGCTCATTCTGGTTTTTGCCGAGAAATCGATGCCCTCCGCTTGCGATCGCTCAAAATCCACTGTTGCCTCTAGCTTCTCTGCCAGTCGGACAATCGACTTTCCTTCTGGGGTCTCGTCAAATACACTGGCAGCAAGAGCAACGCTCGCCATCTCTTGGAGCGAATTTCCATTCACGGGAATAAATTCTTCTGCTAGGCGATTACCGAGCGTAATTGTACCCGTCTTATCGAGAATTAGCGTACTGACATCACCACAGGCTTCTACGGCACGTCCAGAGGTGGCAACTACATTAAACTGGGCGACCCGATCCATGCCTGCAATTCCGATCGCACTGAGCAAGCCGCCAATCGTCGTGGGAATCAGTGCCACGAGCAAAGAAATCAGCAAGGCTACGCTGACTGGACTTTTGACATCGTTCGCGATCGGTGGCAAGGTCACCACCACGATCAGAAACACCTGCGTGAGTACGGCTAAAAGTACGGTCAAGGCAATTTCATTGGGGGTTTTACTGCGTTCGGCGCCTTCGACAAGGGCAATCATGCGATCGATAAATCCCTTCCCAGGATCGGAAGTGACCCTAATCACCAATTCGTCTGAGATAATCCGCGTTCCGCCTGTAACTGAGCTTGCCATATCAGACCCCGGTTCCTTAAGCACGGGAGCCGACTCACCCGTGATTGCAGACTCATCCACAGAGGCAATCCCACCAATCACTTCACCATCGGCGGGAATCATATCTCCAGCGACAACTTTAATCGTATCGTCTTTTCTGAGCGCCGTGGAACTGATCTCTTGAATCGAACCATCGGGAAGTAATTTGCGTGCTGTGGTATCTGACTTGGTGGCTCTGAGCGAATCTGCCTGTGCCTTGCCTCGTCCTTCGGCTACAGCTTCAGCAAAGTTGGCAAATACCACCGTAAAAAACAGGATGAACGTAATTAACCCATTTAGCAGTCTAGGATTCGTTCCACTCGCCTGACCGAAGAGATTGGGCTCAATCGTCACAAGGGCTGTGACAATCGTACCGATCCAGACGATGAACATGACAGGGTTCTTGACGGCAATGCGGGGATTGAGCTTGGTAAAGGACTCTAGAATTGCCCTTTGATAGAGTCCAGAAGTATCAACTTTTGCCGTTTTGCGGCGCGATGGATTTGTCATAGGGAACAGTTATGAATTTATATTAGTCGGATGAGGAGAGTTACTGCACATCCTTCTGAATGTGACTGCCTTATGCTCACATTCCATTTATCCAAAGGGTTTGATCCCCCTGCCCTATCGGGCATCCCCCTTAATAAGGGGGACTTTCTAGATTCTCCCCCCTTATTAAGGGGGGCTGGGGGGGATCTAAACCCAAAACGAAGCAACAGGAAACTTTAGAAGAAAGTGCAGGGACAAAGGTTCTAAGGCTAGCCACCTCTAGCAATCTGGAATGCTTCAGCGATCGCACCGAGAGCTAGAACGGGGAAGAAGGTAAGTGCGCCGAGGATGAGAATTACCCCAGTGGTTACGCCCGTAAACAGTCCTGTATCGGTGCGGAGCGTGCCTGCTGTTTGCGGTACGGGTTGCTTATTCGTCATACTCTCAGCGAGGAGGAGTAATGCGATAATCGGCACATAGCGTCCTGCCAAAAGGCTAAAGCAAGTGCTGAGATTCCACCATAGAGCGGTTGGGGCGGGTTGACTATCGCCCAAGCCCTCAAATCCCGAACCGTTATTGGCGGCGGCTGAAGTATATTCATAGACGATCTGAGAAAGACCGTGAAAGGTGGGATTGCTTGCCCCACTTGTACTCCAAGCATCGGCTACGGCTTTGATTTGAGCGGGATCGGTCAATCCAGGATTGGTGAAAGTAGATAGAAAGTCGGGAAAGGCGAGGGTAATTGCCGTTGGAATCAAGATCGCAATGGGATGAACGAGCAAAATTACGCTAGAGAGAACGATTTCGCGTTTCTCAATTTTGCGACCGAGAAATTCTGGTGTACGTCCTACCATCAGCCCCGTGAGAAATACGGTCAAAATCAGCATGACAAAGATATAAGCGGTGCCTGTACCCTGTCCGCCCCAAACGATCTGCAAGAACATATTGAACAGGGTGACAAAACCACCCGTGGGCATGAGAGAGTCATGCATGCCATTTACCGCACCGCACATGGTAGCCGTCGTGATTGCTGCAAATAAAGCTGTCTGCGCCCAGCCGAAGCGAACTTCTTTCCCTTCTAGATTAGGTGCATTTGTGCCTAGGGAGCCGAGGGAACTGTTAACTAAGGGATTGCCTTGAAACTCACCGATCGCAGCGATAGCAATCAGGACTAAGGCAATTCCAAACACCATCCAGAAAATTAACCAACCTTGCTTGCGATTGTTAGCAAAGATGCCATAGGTATAAATCAGGGAAGATGGAATGGCAACCATAGCAATCGTTGCGATCAGGTTTGAGGCAGCACTAGGGTTCTCAAAGGGATGGGCGGAGTTAATCGCAAAAAAACCACCACCATTCTCGCCCAATTGCTTGATAATTTCAAAGTGAGCGACGGGGCCCAGTGCGATCGCTTGGGTTGCACCCTCTAGGGTCGTAATTATTTTTGGAGCAGCTAAGGTCTCAGGCACGCCCGCAATCAGTAATAAGATGCCGCCCACGATCGAGAGTGGTAATAGGATGCGTGTAATCGCAAGCGTTAAATCGCGATAGAAATCTCCCAGCGATCGCCCCGTTAAACCGCGAATGAAGGCAATTCCCACCGCCAGACCCGTTCCCGCTGAGGTGAAAAACATAAACCCCAAAGCGAACATCTGACTGAAGTGGCTAAAGGTCGTTTCGCCAGAATAATGCTGTTGATTCGTATTCGTAACAAACGAGATCGCCGTGTGCAAAGAAGTGTCCCAAGTGGGCGCAGGCAAGCCCGTAGGATTGAGCGGCAGCGACCCTTGAAACGTAAAGATCGCGTAGATGAACGCAGCCATGACGAGGTTGCTATAGAGCAAGGCACGAATATATTGCCAGCCTGTCATATTCCCATTCGATTTACTTTTGTGAATGCCAAACAGGGCATAGATAAATCGCTCAATGGGCAGTACCACGGGATCTAGAAAGGTTTTCTCTTCAAGAAATACACGCGCCATGTAGTTGCCCAAAAAGGGCGCGATCGCGACGATCGTCAGTAAGGTGAGGGCGATTTGCAGAAATCCTTGAAACATATTGCTTAAAATGCGAGTGCTTAAGATGCGATCGACAGACTCGAACGTAAACTCGATAACCCCTCGATCTTTGCGCGAAAATCCATGTTGCGCAAGGTATAGTCTGGCGTTTAGGCGTGATTTATAAGCTTGATATAGGTTGTGTTTAGAAACCATCTAAACGCGATTCGTTAAGGATTGCACGGGCTCAAAGCCACTTCCCATCGGTCAAAGTCATCATCTGCAATCTATTCGCGATCGCTGCAAACAAACCCAGCTAAGCGCTCCCAATCCTTCGCTATATAATAAAAGCAACCAATGAGTTCAGGAGCCAAAACCCATGGTCAGCCAACTGAGCAAAACTGAAATTATTTATCCCGAAAGCGATGGGAAACCAATGGCAGACAATACCAAGCAGTTCCGATGGATTTTGACAATCCAGCAAAATATTGACTGGCTATACAGCAACGACCCTCAGGTCTTTGTTGCTGGCGATTTATTGTGGTATCCCGTTGAGGGACAAACTGAAATTTCGGCTGCCCCAGACACGATGGTGGTATTTGGTCGCCCTAAAGGAGACAGAGGCTCCTACAAACAATGGGAAGAGGACAATATCGCTCCTCAAGTTGTCTTCGAGATTCTCTCGCCCAGCAATAAGTCTGTAGACATGGCAAAAAAACTGCTTTTCTACGATCGCTACGGCGTTGAAGAGTACTACATTTATAACCCTGAGAATGACAATCTAGAAATCTGGGTTAGACATGGTAGTAGTTTGGATAGCATTCCCGAATCTCATAATTGGGTTAGTCCTAGACTCGGTATTCGCTTCGATTTGTCAGCCGATGAACTTCAAATCTATCGACCTGATGGAACTAAGTTCTATTCTTATATTGAAATCCATAGGATGTTAGAGCAAGAAAGTTTACGAGCCGAGCAAGAAAGCTTACGGGCTGAGCAAGAACGGCTACGTGCCGAGGAAGCTACTCAAAAGCTTGTCGATATGGAGGCAATGCTCAAACAATATCGCGATCGCTTTGGCGAACTTCCTCAATAAAAATCACTTTGTCTTGATTCCATGCCCACCCCATCCCACCCACAAAATAGTTTATTTATTGCTGGCATGGAATTTGATGCGCGTGTAGTCGCGATCGCTCTATTTATTGCGATCGCAGTGATGGAATATTCAACGCCACCAGACTATATCTTTGGCTACCTCTATACCGCTCCACTCGCGATCGTGGGTTCTCGTTTTCGCCGTTCCACTTCTCTCTGGATTTATGCCTTGGCGATCGTCTTGACCTTGGGCGATCTATGGATTCCAGGGGGGACAGCTTTTGCCGCCTCAACGGTAGCCAACCGCACGATCGCGATAATTGCCTTAATCGTCACCTTCATTCTCACCGATCGCAATCGTGACTATGCTGAGGATATGACCAAGGTGAAAGTACAGTTGCACGCGCAAGAAGCCTTGGCAAAGGTGAGAGAAGATTTTATCGCCACCCTCACCCACGATCTCAAGACACCCTTACTGGGTGCGATCGAAATGATGCGATTTCTTGCCAACGGAAAATTTGGCGAGGTCACACCCGAGCAACAGCAAGTATTTGAAACCCTGCGAAAAAGTCATGGAAATACCCTGCGCATCGTTCAGATGCTTTTGGATGTATTTCATAACGATGCCAGAGGACTAAGGCTACAGGTTACAAGGGTAAACCTCGTGGAAATTGCCAGAGAAGCTACGGAAGCGATCGCCGCGATCGCCTCCAGTCGCGAGATCGAAATTCGGATGGAAGTCACGAGTAGTTTTGCCCATTTTTGGTTACATGCCGATGCTCTGCAATTAGAACGAGTATTTGTGAATTTACTTGCCAATGCTCTGCACCACAGCATTCGTGGCAGTGAAATTCGGCTAATTTTAGAAGCGCCTCCCCATATCTGTATTGCCAAAGTTTTAGATACGGGGTCAGGGATTGCCCCAGAAGATTTGCCCCACCTATTCGATCGGTTTTATCAAGGTGAAAGCGATTCCCATCCAGATGCCTACCGCCGACTCAATACGGGTTCGGGCTTGGGGCTTTATCTCAGCCGTCAAATTATCGAAGCCCATGGCGGTAAAATTTGGGCAGAAAACCAAGCTCCTAAAGGTGCTATGTTTGGCTTTACGCTACCTAATTAAGCCCTATTCATGCCATGAAGATTTTGTTGGTAGAAGATGATGAATTGTTTCGCTTAGGTTTGCGGGTAGCACTCCAGCAAGAGGGCATTGATGTGTTAGCCGAAGCGAGCGATGGTGAAACGGCAGTTCAACTAGCGCAACAATTACCTATCGATGTAGTCGTGCTAGATGTCGGCTTGCCCGGCATTGGTGGCATTGAGGCCTGCCGTCAAATTCTACAGGCTAAACCGCAACTTCCGATTCTAATCCTGACTTCGCGCGCCCAAAAATCTTTGATTGCTCAACTTATCGAAGCTGGGGCAAAGGGATATTGCCTGAAGGGAATTGAAGCCAAAGTCCTAATTTTGGCATTGCGATCGCTAGCAGCAGGGGCTTCTTGGTGGGATCAGTCCGTCACAGGCGAAATTCAAGCAGCCTTTCAAAGAAATTTCAAATCTAGCCCTGAATCAACGCCCAATTCCCTAACCAAGCGAGAGCAAGAAATTCTCGTTCTGATTACAGAAGGAAAAACCAACCATGAAATTGCCGATATTCTTTATATTGCGCCTGGAACGGTCAGAGTTCACGTCCATACGATTTTGCATAAATTAGGCGTCAGCGATCGCGCCCAAGCCGCCATCTTTGCCTTTCAAAATGGCTTAATCTAACTGGTCTAACTCATAATGGTGCGCTAAAGCGATCGTAATCTGTCTTAGCTTGGGTAAGATACTTTTAGGTAACAAAACCTACCAATATATTCTGGTGTGGTCTTTGATTGCTGTTATTTCTCATCTTGATTTGCGAGAATCTACATAGCTATACATTGTTGGAAGCAAAATGCCTGAAACTGTCATTCATGTGGAAAAACTCAGTAAAAAGTACATGATTGGGCATCAAATGCAACAGCGTAATTCGACACTGCGCGATCTATTGTCAAACACGGCTAAATCCATTACTCAAAGAATATTCAATCCCTATCAGAAAGTAGAAGCTCCTAGCTATGAAGAATTTTGGGCATTGAGAGATGTTTCCTTTGAAATTAAACAGGGAGAAGTCGTTGGCATTATTGGTCGCAATGGTGCAGGGAAATCAACTTTATTGAAAATCCTCAGTCGCATTACCGAACCAACTTCTGGACGTATTGCTATTAAAGGAAGGGTTGCCAGTTTATTGGAGGTAGGAACAGGCTTTCATCCAGAACTCACGGGTCGAGAGAATATCTTTCTCAATGGTGCCATTCTCGGTATGAGTAAAGTTGAGATTAGTAAAAAATTTGACGAAATTGTTGACTTTTCAGGGGTAGAAAAATTTCTTGATACTCCTGTAAAGCACTTTTCTAGTGGAATGTATACCCGACTGGCATTTGCTGTAGCAGCACAATTGGAACCTGAGATCTTAATTGTTGATGAAGTTTTAGCAGTGGGAGATGGAGAATTTCAGAAAAAGTGTCTTGGGAAAATTGAAAATTTGTCATCCGAAGGAAGAACCGTCATATTTGTTAGCCATAATATGGGAACGATCAACTTTCTTTGCGACAGATGTATACTGATGAATCAAGGAAACTTAGTCCTTGATGGAGCTGCAGGCTCAGTTATACAACAATATCTCACTTCAGCTACAAGTTATTCAGCAGGGCAACAGGTTTGGTCAGACTTGAATAAATCTCCTGGGGATGAATTTGTGCGTGTGAGAGCTATACGAATTGTCGATAAGGAAAACAAGGTCTGTACTACTTTTGATGTTAGAGATCCAGTCTTTGTAGAAATAGAATTTTATGTTTTAAAAGAAGTTCGAGTTTTTGTCGAATTTTTCTTCCGTAATGAAATTGGACAAATTACTTTTGCTTCCAAGGATAATTTAGATTCTCCGTGGAAAGATGTGGAATACCCTTTAGGTCTATATCGAAGTGTTTGTGAAATTCCAATGGACTTTCTGAATGATGGAACAATTTCTGTCAGCTATGGAATTATTACAGGACATCATAACATCCATGCGAGGGGGGATGATATCCTATGCTTTAGTGTTACAGATAGACTCGATCCAGAAGGAGTTCGTGGGAATTTTCAGTATGAATGGATTGATGCTGGTGTACGCCCAAGACTAAATTGGCAGGTGGACAAGATTGATTGAGTAGTTATTGTATTGTTTTATACTTTTTAAGTAGCAAGATAGATAGTTGAAAGTTTTAAAATAAATTTGTTAGTATTGAGGAATTAGGTATGTCAAAAATTAGTCTTCTCATTCCAACACTGCGACCTACTGAGATCTTGCAAAGAATAGAAGAGTTTGCTGAGACAAATGCGAACGTAGACTATGAAATTGTTGTTGTTAGCCCATTTTTAGTAACTGGAGATAGAGTAGTTCATGTTCGTGAAGAAACTCCATCAGGGACGGTTGCAGCCATGAATCTAGCGTATAAAAAATCTTCAGGAGAATACGTAGTTTACTTGTCTGATGATGTGTCTCCTGCAATAAACTGCCTATCTATCATGCTTGACTTTATAAAAACAAAGAAAGAACCATTCATTGCGGGGTTCTCCCCACAATATATGAGTGGAGAGAAGTTCCCAGTCTTCAGTGTTTACGGTAGATTGTATGCTGGATGGGGATGCATATCTAAAGGAACTGCTGAAATGGTGGGTGGACTCTTCAACCCAAGTTATAGAACTGCTTGGGTAGATCCTGATTTGTGCCTTCGAGTTTGGCTTTTGGGTGGAAGAGTTGAGGTCTGTGAAGATGCGGTTCTTATCGTAAAGGATATTCATGATTCTATAAAATCAGATAACTTAAAAAATTATTTTGATAAAGATAAAGAGATTTTTTTTAATGAGTGGCATGACAAATTAGGTGAGGGGGTAGATAAACATTGGGCTATGGAAAATTGGGAATTTGTAAACAACCCAGGATTTGAGTACATCTATAAAAGATTGCTGGAGTCCAAGCAAAAAACTGAGCTTGAGTTAAGGCAAAAAATTGAAGCTATGGAAAGTAGCAGGTTTTGGAAACTTCGTAATTTTTGGCATCAGTTAAAGAATAGGCTAAAAAACGGTTGATTTTAATGCAAAGTGTTTTATTAGTACGTGGGGGATTAAAGCTATAAGCTGTGATTTAGGATAATGAGAATGGGTAAATTGAATTGGACTCAAAGCTTTTAAAAATTATGATCAATCGATTGGCAAAGCAGATATTCTTTGGGGTTACCCCACCTATTTTAACAGGTTTAATTAGGCAACTGATTCATCGTTCAAAACATCAACAGAATGATGAGCTTAAGGGATTTCATGAAAGTAAACAAAGCATTGAATCTGATGAATATATTCAATGGATCTGTCAGATTTTAGGAGGATGGCTTTCTGCGGGACATGGCAACATTGCTGCGTTTGATTATGCGATCAAACAGATGCCTGAGAATGGTGCAGTTATTGAGATTGGTTCGTTTCTAGGGTTATCTACCAATATTATTGCTTACCTCACAATTAAGCACGATCGCAAGAACCCATTTTTTAGTTGCGATCCTTGGTTGTTTGAATGTACCGAAGAACCCATTGGTGGTTATTTTGATGCTAGTCGCAAGGAATATCGTGACTATGCTAAAAAAGTATTTGAAATGAATTTAGAACTTTTTAGTGGAAATAGAAAACCCTACGCAATAGAAGACTTATCTGGAAATTTTTTAGAAAATTGGCATGCTAAGTCAACCGCTCAAGATGTGTTTGGTCGTTCAATAGAGTTTGGTGGTTCAATCAGCTTTGCCTATATCGATGGGGCTCATACCTATGAGGCAGCCAAAGAAGACTTTCTCGGCATCGATCGCTATCTCTTGCCGGGTGGTTTTGTGCTTTTTGATGATTCTGCTGATGATTCGCCTTTTGATTGCAAGAAAGTAGTTGCTGAGGTGATTGCCAATCCTGCCTACGAACTAGTGTGCAAAACGCCCAACTATTTCTTTCGCAAGATCAAGTGAATGCCCTACTGATAAATCGTGAATTAATGAGTACCGATAATACGATGACTACCTTTTCCTTATTGCTGCCAACATGCGATCGCGTCGAACTAGTATATCGCTTCTTTCAAAGTCTGGTCGATACAACCGAAAACCTCAAAGAGATAGAAATCATTCTTGCCATTGATGAAGATGATTTAGCTAGTCAGGATATCATTCATAATGAACTTCAACTGAAGAAGGTTATTTTGCCTAAAGGTTCTACGATGGGTAATCTGAACCGTGCTTGCTTTGAGGCATCTTGTGGACGTTATGTCATGCTGGTCAACGACGATATAATCGTTCGGACTAAAGGTTGGGATCGAGCGATCGCTGATGTACTAACGAGGTTTGAAGATGATGTGGTGCTGATTCATGTCAACGATCTTCTCTTTCGGGAAAAGTTACCTACTTTCCCCATGCTCTCTCGAAAATCTTGTTTGGAAATTGGTATCTGCGCTCCTGAGTATCAAAGATATCGTATTGACGATCATATCTACGAGATTTACAATCTTTTGGCTTATCTAGGATACAAGCGAATCGTCTATCTGCCAGATGTGATCTTCGAGCATGACAATTACGCCCTCCGTGAAAGCTTAGATCCACAACAGAAACTTCAAAGTCAAGTCTTCAAATCTACCGACCATAAAGTTTATCTACCCAATCAGCAAATTATTGACAAAGACGAGCAATTTTTTCAATCAACCTTTGAGCAACGGAAAATAGATGCCTTAAAGCTAATAAATCTCATTGACTCACATAGAATGCATCAACAACAGATCGTACACGAGAGCTTGTTGCGAGATTTGAGAGATTCCTTTAGTTATCGTAAACCTCAATTTATTGGACAAGTTAATACATCTAGCTCAGATCGGGTAGAAGTAAAGGATAAAGTTACCATTGCTGTAGTCACATCAAGTATCTATAAGCCTCACGCACGTAGATGTTTAGCGCAGTTAAAACGGTACACAAACGATTTTGAGTTAATTATTCTTGATAACAATGGCACCAAAGACTTTAATCATTCTAGAGAGATTAACAAGGTTCTCGATATCGTCAAAACTGATTTTCTTGTAATTATGGATGATGATGTCTTTGTAGAGGATGGATGGTTGCAAGGATTGCTCAAATCAGTAGACGATCGCACGGGTGTAGTTGCCCCCATGCATAAAGATCGTAGAGGTAGAATTTCCTTTTCGGGTGTTTATCTTAAAGGCGATGGATTAGGTACGCACGCACATCTAACTGATTTACCCAATCAACCAAGAGTCTGTCAATGCTTATGTAGTGCGCTGCTTTTGATTGATATGCGTAAATGCAGAGAAATCAGATTTAACGATAAGTATAAAAAGTATTTTTTAGATCTTGATTACAGTTTAAAAGTTTGGGAAGCAGGTCATCAGATTATTTGTACGCCCTATACTACGGTAACTCATATCGGCGGGGCAACTTTACCCTATCGATCTGCAAAAGCTGACTTACTATTTGACCGAGACTCTCAGATCTTTATTGAAAATTGGATCTCTTCAGGGAGATTAGCCAAAATTGAAGCTGAAATTTGGAGACAGTTTATGGATCTCTATTTGGCTGTAGAGATTCCTCAAAGAATTAGTCGCGTGTTAGATACCAATGAAGTATTTAAGCAGGACAGTGCCAATATTCTGAATCATGTAACGAAGCTTATAAAAGACAGCAAACCATTTAGTCTATTTGAAGAGATGTTAGCAAAACAACTAGTTAAATGCATTTTGCTTTCTGAAGATCGGGGCATGATTGAAAAAGTAAAACTCTTTGAGAGTTTACTCAGTCTGCTTGAACCTAGATTTCAGTTAGAGCTAACTATGAAAAGATTAGATATTCAAAAGGAGCATCTTTCTCAGAATTCCAATTCAATTCAATTATTATCCTATTACTTGACAAGAGCCTATTGTATATATCGTATGTATGGGAAAAGATCTCTATTGGGTCTTGTAATGGGATTTTTGCGCTTACGTCAAGCCTAAATAACGTTAGTTCAGGATAAGCCGAAACCCTTATTCTGCTGCCACAATTACGATCGCTGCTGCTTCCTAAATAAGCCTGATATGCTCAAGCCCGTCACAATCAATCCGATCAGTCCCAATCCATTGAGAATTGGATAAAAAGCCTGCAAATGGAAGATCTCACCGGTATGAATCCGTAAAAGTAGGTTAGATTTTACGCCAATATCTAACTGCCATTCTTGGACAACCGTAATCAACATTCCTGTGATCAGCGTTAGAAAGAGAGGAAGGCAAACAGCAAGCGCTATATAACGATGCAACTTGCGAAAAAGGAAAAATTTCATCATGCGTTTGTCCCTATGATTTTTGGTGGAAAGGTAACCAATAAGAAATACAACAGATCTTCGCACATTTACATCGCCTCAATCCCCCAAATAGGCTTCAATTACCGCAGGATCGTTTTTAACCACTTCAGGTTCGCCCAACGCAATCAATTGACCAAAGTCTAAAACCGCAATGCGATCGCATAGCCCCATCACCAATGGAACGTGATGCTCGATCAACAGCACTGTCAAGTTAAACTGGTCGCGAATCTGGCGAATGAACTCGCTCAACTGTTTCTTTTCATTGGGATTCATGCCTGCGGCGGGTTCGTCCAATAACAGAACTTGGGGCTGTAAAGCCAAAGCACGGGCAATTTCGAGGCGGCGCTGATCGCCATAGGCAAAGTTTTTAGCTTTTTGATCGGCTTTCTCAACTAAACCAACCAAATCGAGAAGCGAACGGGCGTTGTTTCGGGTGTGACGTTCCTCTCTGGCTGTTGGTGGCAAGCCTAAAATGCCGCGAAAGATACCTGTTTTAGTATGAATATGGTGCGCGATCGCTACATTTTCTAATGCCGACAATTCACCAAAGAGCCGAATATTTTGGAATGTTCGCGCAATACCGCAAGCCGCAATTCGATGAGACCGCAATTTGGTAATGTCTCGCCCTTCATAAACCAGTTTGCCGCTAGAGGGAGACAATAATCCCGTAATCATATTGAATAGGGTCGTTTTTCCCGCTCCATTTGGACCAATCAAGCCAAAAATCTCATTTCGGTTCACCGAAAAAGAGACTTGATTGACTGCGACCAAGCCACCAAAACGACGGGTAATTGACCTGATATCCAAACAACTTTCTTCCAAGTTTTTACCTCCTTTTAATCGCGAATTTTAAGAAAAAAGCCTTTGGCTCTTGAACTGTTAACTGACAACTGACAACTGACAACTGACAACTGACAACTGAATTCTATCCATCATCAAGATTCGCATCATGTTTGGTATTCCAAGGTGCAAAAAAGGGTAAAAGCAGTAGTCCGGGGATTGCGGCAATTAGCGTAATCAAAAAGAATAAAGGCCACCCTTTGCGATCGCTTCCTGCTAAATAAATCATTTCGCTGAGAGCAGGTTGTGTAGGAACATACTGTTGCAATCGTTGTGCGATTTCGCCAGCGGCAGGAGAAGCCAATAGATCGCGACCTACGGCAAAAAGACTAGAAAATAAAGCAAACTGCGTTGCCGAAAAACTAGGATTGCATAGACTCATCAAAAAACCGAGGAATGCAGCCGTTCCTAAACCACCACAAAAGTTCTCAACATTAATGGCAGCAATCAGCCAGTAGAGATTTTTCCCCGCGATCGCGAGGGCGTAATAGCCTAAATTGCTCACTGCCTGTAAAAATCCAAATATCCATAGCGATCGGTTGATACCAATTTGGCTGAGAATTGCTCCCCCCGTTAACGTGCCCACAATTGTGGCAAATAACCCTAACCCCTGCCTGACATTGCCAATATCCGCATCGCTAAATCCCAGTCCTTTCCCGCCCAAAAACGGAACTGCCATCTTGCTAACCATGGCATCACCCAAGCGATAAAGAATGATGAAGATTAAGGTCAGAACGACCTGCTGCCAGCCCAGTCTGCGAAAAAATTCCAAAAAGGGGCCGATCACCGCGCGATCGAGGGTCTCTGGTGGCGTAGCAGGACGAACGGGTTCGGGCGACCAGGTTGCTGTAAATATACCTACTGCCATTAAAATCGCCATCAAGGCATACACCCAATGCCAACTAATCCGATCAGCAAGATTAAACCCTATAACCCCTGTTAAGATCAGTGCCGCTCGATAACCTGCCGTCCAAATTCCCGCGCCTGCGCCAAGTTCTCGCTCTTCTAGAACATCGGTACGATAGGCATCAATCACAATATCTTGGGTAGCACTCAGAAAAGCGATCGCCAAAGCCGTAATGGTCAAAGCACCGAGCGCACCTGATCGTTCTGTAACAGGTAAAGCGATCAGACTCGCCATTTGTGCCGAAATTAGCAAAATTGCCAGCAATAAACCCACCTGTGTAATGACCATCCACCCGCGTCGTCGTCCTAAAAAAGGGGGGACAAAGCGATCGATAAAGGGAGCCCACAGAAATTTTAACGAGTAGGGTAGGTTAATCAAGCCAAGCAGGCCTATGGTGCTTAAATCTAGCTGAGCCTTTGTCATCCAAGCTCTAAAAGCATCATCTGTTAAGGCATAGGGCAAGCCTGACGAAAAACCTAATAACAAGAGAGCAGCCATCTTCCGACTTTGAAATACCTTCAGCAAAGATTCAGTGGCTCTCATTGGTTAACAGTGGCTCTCATTGGTTAAGAAGAATACATAAATTGATAAAATCTCTACACAATTCTGAAGACATTGCATGTAGCTAATAACAATCCTTGAGATTAGATTACAATATATAGATAAGCGGAGACGAAAGTTTCCGTTCACTCCTCACACCACATTCCGCCTAGGCAATTTGTCTAGGCGGTTTCTTATATATTCTTTGTGAATGAGCAGGAATACTTACACATTAGTCTAAATCGTCACCGAAGAGACTGAAGTGATGGAGATTTCTAGATTTTAGGATGGCGCTTTTTCTAAGAACCCTAGTTTAAAAATACATGTCGTTGGGCATAGATCGTTTTTTGTGTTCCTGCACTTAACTGTTATACTAGCTACAAAGTTATTTGCCTTAAAAGCTGTCCACTTATTACCATAGGGAGTTAACAGAACATGTCATCAGCGGTTGCAGTCACAGATTCTAGCTTTGAGCAGGACGTAATAAACAGCGAAGTGCCTGTTCTGGTTGATTTCTGGGCACCTTGGTGTGGTCCTTGTCGCATGGTAGCTCCTGTGGTTGATGAAATTGCCGAGCAATATGAAGGCAAAATCAAAGTTGTGAAGCTCAACACCGATGAGAACCCTAATGTTGCCAGTCAGTATGGCATTCGGAGTATCCCTACACTCATGCTGTTCAAGGCAGGTCAAAGAGTTGATGTAGTTGTTGGCGCTGTTCCTAAGGCTACACTTGCAGGTACGATTGAGAAATATCTCTAAACATATCTTGGCATCCTTGCCAGTAAGCATAATATTCAAAAGCCTATCTAGCTAAAGAACCTAATTTGTGTGCCTAAGCAAAAAACGGTTGAGATTCTTTCTGCTGATGAATTACGTCGTACTGTAAATCGATTAGCATCTCAGGTGATTGAGGGTAGTAGCAGTTTGTCAGAGATTGCCTTATTGGGTATTCGTACCAGAGGCGTCCCTTTAGGTGAGCTAATTGCCAAACAGATTCTGCTCTTAGAAGGCGTTTCTGTGCCTGTAGGTGCGATCGATATTACGTTTTACCGAGATGATTTAGATCGGATTGGTTTACGTGCGCCTGGTAAAACAGAAATCCCGTTTGATATTAACGGCAAGTTAGTCGTTCTCGTGGACGATGTTATTTTCAGCGGTCGTACGATTGGTGCGGCGCTGAGTGCAATCCATGACTATGGCAGACCTAAAGTGGTTAGGCTGTTGGTTTTAGTAGATCGAGGGCATAGGGAGCTACCGATTCATCCCGATTTTGTTGGGAAAACTCTACCCACTGCCAAAGACGAGCAGATAAAAGTTTTTCTCCAAGACCTTGACCAACGAGATGGGGTCGTTCTGATCAAGCCGATCGCTGAGTAGAACTGAGTAGATAGGCAGAAGCTTCACTTCCGAAAAGCCAGACGAGCTTTGAGATGCTTTGGTAAGGGCGATCGCATCCCAAACCGATATTAAGCTAAGCTGACATTAAGTATAACCACCTATTATGTCAGGCATTTAGATTAATCATCGTAACTTATGTTGCAAAATGCAAACTCACTGCTTATGCTGATATATAGGTAAGCAAACTTGAATAGTCCGTTATCGAATTTTAATTTCGATCATGGCTATCCTCGTAGCAAATTCCACTTAACTTTTTGGTCGTTTTGTGAACTTAGCAATTGAAGAATATTGCGTTGTATTAATCATTAAAAATTAATATCAAATATGTTCACAATCCTAGCTAAAATTTAAAGTTGCGCTCAGGTTAATTCTTGCCTAGAGCTTAAGCAATTTGGAATCAATTCACTAGATGAAAAACTAAGTATTTTTACTCTGTCTCATCGCATTTCTTGAAGTACAAATTGCTTTATGGCTGTCATCAGCCTCTATATAAAGCCATAGGATATCAACATAATATGCCCATTGCAGTTGGAATGATTGAGACCAGAGGCTTTCCTGCTATTGTCGAAGCAGCAGATGCTATGGTCAAAGCCGCTCGTGTCACTCTTGTCGGTTACGAAAAGATTGGTAGCGGGCGTGTAACCGTCATCGTTAGAGGTGACGTGTCTGAGGTACAAGCCTCCGTATCAGCAGGCGTTGAGTCGGCGAAGCGAGTCAATGGTGGTGAGGTTGTATCTACCCACATTATTGCCAGACCTCATGAAAACCTCGAATATGTCTTACCTATTCGCTATACGCGTGAAGTAGAACAATTCGCTTTTTGAGCAACGCGAATCATATCGATCTGAGCAATTCCGAATTATGAATGACTAATTTCTAAAACATTACTGTTCTAGAAATAGTAAACCACTGAAAATCTATCACTGAACTTTAAGGAGAGTATATTTTATGGCGATCGCAGTTGGCATGATCGAAACACTAGGCTTCCCAGCCGTAGTCGAAGCCGCAGATGCTATGGTCAAGGCCGCCCGTGTCACCCTTGTTGGTTACGAAAAGATTGGTAGTGGCCGTGTAACCGTTATCGTTAGAGGGGATGTCTCTGAAGTACAAGCTTCAGTTGCCGCTGGTACTGAGTCTGTTAAGAGAGTCAATGGTGGACAAGTGCTATCTACCCACATCATTGCTCGTCCTCATGAAAACTTAGAATACGTTCTACCGATTCGCTACACCGAAGAAGTTGAACAATTCCGCGATAATGTTAACGCTATCCGTCCTCTAAACAGACCATAAAGCGCTTAATGTAGACCTAGCCCTATAGGGTTATCGGCCACGAAATGACTGCGAGTCAAGAATCATGAACTTAATCGCCATGGCGATCTCAATTCAAACTTCGCGACTCTTTTTCACCTCTCTATAGAATCATGCAAATTGCTAAAGTTGTCGGCACAGTTGTCAGTACATACAAAGAGGACAATCTATCAGGAACTAAGTTTTTGATGTTGCAACTCATTGATATTGAAGGACAACTCTCGATGGACTATGAAGTGGCAGCCGATACTGTAGGAGCAGGTGTAGAAGAGTGGGTACTCGTTAGTCGTGGTAGTGGTGCACGTCTTGTACGAGATAGTGAAAAACGTCCCATTGACGCTGCTGTGATAGCAATCATTGATACAGTTAGCCTTGATAATTACCTTCTCTACAGCAAAAAATCTGAAGGAAGATAACGCTTACGATTTCGAGCGAAATATTTTATTTCGATCAAAATATTTCGATCCAAAAATATTCAAGGCTAATCAATTCGTGAGAAAATTATTTAGAGAGAATCTTATCGGTTTTGTGATGTCTCGCAGTCCGAAGATTTATTCCAGATTTATCAAGCATGTATATTAATCAGGCTTCACATCCTCTCGCCCTTGGGCGTTCGGTCAGTTGACTAACTAAATAAGCCTAAATAAGCTATTTAGTTAAAGGATTTGCAGACGTATTTAAGTCATTTTTGTCATTGTAATCGTTATTTGGAGAGTGCGCTTTTAGCTCACCGATGTCGCCGCGATCGCGGTAATCAAGGAAGTTTTATGGCACGTTTAAGAGTATGGTAGTTCGTAGCTTTGCTGCTCCCCCCACCCCTTGGTCTAAAAATTTAGCTGAGCCAACAATTGACTCATCTGCCTATGTTCATTCCTTCTCTAACATCATAGGTGATGTTCGGATTGGAGCGAATGTTCTCGTTGCACCCGGAACTTCTATTCGTGCTGATGAGGGCAATCCCTTTCGCATCGGTGATAACACGAATATTCAAGATGGCGTTGTCATTCATGGGCTCGAACAAGGGCGAGTAACTGGGGATGATGACAAACAATACTCTGTTTGGATTGGCAATAACTCTTCGATTACCCACATGGCATTAATCCATGGACCTGCCTATGTTGGGGATAACTGCTTTATCGGTTTTCGCTCTACAGTCTTTAACGCCATCGTAGGGGACGGTTGTATTGTAGGAATGCACGTACTTATAGAAGATGTAGAGATTCCAGAAGGTAAGTATGTGCCCTCTGGATCTGTGATTACGACGCAACAGCAAGCCGATCGCTTGCCTGATGTTCATGAAGACGAACAGAAATTTGCCAGTCATGTGATTGGTGTAAATAATGCATTGCGAATGGGCTATCGCTGTGCCGATAATATTGAATGTATCGCCCCTATTCGTGATAATTTGCGCAAGCCCTCCAAACAGTCCTCTAGAGCGAATGGAGCAAAAGCCGCAAAAGCCGCGAAAGCAACGACTGAATCAAAATCTACTAATCAAAACCTCACGAATATGCAGTCACAGAACGGACAACACAAACAGGATCTTGCAGGTCAAGTTCGCCAACTTTTAGCTCAAGGACTTCGGATCGGCGCAGAGTATGCGGATGAACGTCGTTTTCGTACGAGTTCTTGGCAGAGTTTTACCTTGCCACAATCTAGCAGCGAATCAACCGTGATTTCTGCGATCCAAACTTGCTTGCAAGAGCATACGGGTGAATATGTCCGATTGGTCGGTATCGATCAAAAAGCGAAACGTCGGGTGCAAGAAATCATCGTGCAACGTCCTGACGACCAACCTGTGGCTGCTTCGACCGGTTCGAGTTCATCTCCATCTTCCTATAGTGCCAGTTCCAATGTGGGAGCGACCCATAGCCCCTCAAATGGTGGCGGGAATGGAAGTGCTTTGTCCCAAGATGTGCTGAGTCAACTCAGACAGGCATTGGCTCAAGGCTATCGCGTCAGTACTGAGTTTGCCGACGAACGTCGCGTAAAGGCGAGTGCATGGCAAACGGGCATTGCTTTTGATGCCTCTAACGAAGCTGGTGTAATTTCGGCGCTATCTGCTTATACAGCCGAGCATAGTAACGAATATGTACGCTTGGTGGGCGTCGATCCAAAAGCCAAACGTCGCATTTTTGAAGCGATCGTGCATCGTCCTGGGCAAGCCCCTCTCTCTGCTCAAGGTTCTTCGCCATCCGCCAGTTCGTACAAGAGTGCTAGCTCTAATGCAGGCGGTGCTGGAGGGAATGATTTTGTCGGTCAAGTCAGAAATTTGCTGGGACAAGGTCATCGTATTAGTCTCGAACATGCCGACGATCGCCGCTTAAAAACCAGTGCTTGGCAGCCCTGCGCTCCAATTACAGCAACCCATGAAGCAGGTGCGATCGCGGCGATAGAAGCCAGCTTGCGCGAATATAGCGGTGAGTATGTACGCTTGGTGGGTGTCGATCCAAAAGCCAAACGTCGGGTTGTTGAAACCATTATTCATCGTCCTGGTGGTAACCCAAGTGTTAGCGCTGCTCCAAGTTCTAGTTCTGCTGCTACGAGTGGCAAAGCCCAAGGTACAGCCCAAGCCTATTTAGGCAAACTCAGTGCTGATATTGTGAACCGCGTGCGTCAGTTGCTGTCACAGGGCTATCGCATTGGTACGGAACATACCGATGAGCGTCGCTTCCGCATTAGTTCTTGGCATAGCTGCTCTCCTTTAGAAGCAACGACAGAAGCCTCAGTGATTGCAGCGCTTGAAGCCTGTATGAACGAACACAACGGTGAATATGTCCGTTTGCTAGGAATTGATTCCAAGGCAAAGCGTCGTGTATTTGAAGGAATTATTCAACGTCCTTAATCTGCTCTGCTTTAGAGAGTTCATCAAGTAAGCCAACCAAATAAGTCAATGCATTTGCCACCTCTGGAACCAATTGGTGATTTTCACACCTACATAAGTGGCGATGTCACAATTCATCCTAGTGCGGCGATCGCACCGGGTGTATTAATCCAAGCAGACCCTGGCAGCAAAATCACAATTGCGGCTGGGGTCTGCATTGGCATGGGCACGGTTTTACACGCTCAAGATGGCGCGATCGAAATCGCCGCAGGGGTAAATCTCGGTGCTGGGGTTCTCATCTTTGGGAAGAGCAAAGTCGGTGAAAATGCCTGCGTGGGGTCATCTAGTTCGATTGTGAACTATGCGATCGCAGCAAGGGCTTTAATTGCACCTGGATCTTTGCTGTGTGAAACCATAGCTCCACCTAGTGAGGCGATCGCGCCACCAGCGATATCCGTATCAGAGGATCCTGCACCCCCATTACCCCCATCGGCAGTGCCAGTAACCATAGAGAAATCAACAGAAACGCCTTCCACTGAGCCCATATCTACGTTTGTCGATCCATCCCCCTATAAACCACCCGAACTTATTTCTGTGAGTTCGCCTTTTCCAGCGACTCCTTTTGTTCCACCACCTTTGCTGAATCAACCTTTCAATCTGCCCACTAGTCAGCCAACCAATCAGCCGAACGGTGCGATTCCCGATCGAGCATCGCTAACCCCAGAAATTGCTGAAGTAACCCCAACTCCACAAACGCCAGAAACGCAAGCTTCAACAAATATCAGTACGCAGCAAACCTACGGACAAACGCAACTCAATCAACTGATGGGCAAGCTCTTTGCCCACAGGCAAAATAATCTCATTCAGCCCACTCAACCTCCTAACCCACCAGCATAAGCCCAAAGATAGGTTTTAGAGATATGGAGATGGAACCTTTCCCATGCATCCTATAGCAGTGCTACCTTATTAAAAGAAACTTTACAATCTCTAAAGCCCCTATATCTGATGCCTAAATGCGTAATTAACCGACGGGCTGAATTTTCGGCAAGTCATCGTTATTGGCTACCCGAACTTTCAGATCGTGAGAACCAAATTGAATTTGGTGCTTGTTCTAACTTTCCAGGGCATGGTCACAACTATGTTTTGTATGTTTCGATGTTGGGAGAGATCGATAATACGGGAATGGTGCTAAACCTATCTCAGGTAAAGCATATTATTGCCAAAGAGGTTATCTCTCAGTTAAATTTCGGTTTTCTGAATCATGCTTGGGCTGAGTTTGAGCAAACCTTGCCAACAACCGAAAATATTGCCCGCATTATATGGCAACGTCTCGCACCCCATTTGCCATTGGTTAAAATTCGACTATTTGAACATCCCGAACTCTGGGCAGATTATCAAGGTAAAGCTATGCACGCACATCTCACAGTTAGTACGCACTTTTCGGCAGCTCATCGTTTGGCGCTCGATCATCTCAGCTTCGATGAAAACTCAGAAATTTATGGCAAATGCGCTCGTGTAAATGGGCATGGTCATAACTATCATTTAGAAGTGACGATTCGTGGCGAGATCCATCCGCGTACGGGCATGATTGCCGACTTAGGAAAAGTCCAACAGGCGATCGCTGAGTATGTGCTCGATCCGATGGATCATACCTTTTTAAATAAGGACATTCCTTACTTCGCCAACGTCGTCCCTACGGCAGAAAATATTGCAATTTACATTCAAACGGTCTTAACCCAGCCTATTCGCGAATTGGGTGCTGAGTTGTACTGCGTCAAATTGATCGAAAGCCCAAATAATTCTTGTGAGGTGTACAGTCCCGATCTGCTGTTGCAGGTCGAGCAGTCTCTGGCGGAAGCGATTCCAGAGCCAATGGCGATCGCATAGCTTGAAATTTTGACTTGGAAGTATTATTAGTTAGGGTAATAGGGGCATTATGAACTCTATTGCCCTAGATTTACGATCGAGCCTACCACTACATAGTTTTTTAATAGTTTGTTACTACATAGCTTTTGTAAGGACAGTTAACAGGGTAAGCTACCCATATGGTTTTATGCCACGATTCAGCAACGCCTAAGCAATGGTAATGATTTTCTGAATTCTTTGGACGAATCGTTCTATGACACTGCGGAAAAAGACCCTTTTCGCGATCGCTACAACCCTAATTGGTCTTAATGCTGCACTATATGTCGTGTCATCATCGATTTTAGTGAGAAATGCGCTGGAAGAAGAGAAAATTGATGTGCGTCAAAACATTAAAGAAACTGTCAATATTCTCCTCAGCGATCGCCGTCTGTTTCAAGAGCGTTGGTATGACTGGAGTCAATGGGATGATACCTACGCATTTATTGAGAATCGCAATCAAACCTATATCTCCTCAAATTTAGCCGATCAGCAGTTGGTGAACCTCAAAATCAATGCGATCGCCTATGTCAATCTTGCAGGCAAAACCATTTATGCAACGGGGTTTGATTGGCTGCAAAAGCAGCGATCGCCAATTCCCGAGCAGATCGAACAGGGCATCATAACGGGCAGCCTATTGCGTAAACCCACTACGGCAGAAATCCCAAAGCCCTTGACGGGGATTGTGATGATGCCCAAAGCTCCTATGCTCATTACTGCCCATCCAATTCTCACCAGCGATGCCAAAGGCCCAGTACGTGGCACCGCAATCTTTGGACGCTATATGGATAGCAATTACTTGACCAACTTGTTTCAACTATCAGGTGTCAATCTGAAAGTATTTGCGTTTGATGATCGAAATTTGCCTGCTGATTGGCAAGCTGCAAAAGCTACCTTGATGCTCAGTGCGTCGAATCCATCCTCTGAGTCGATGCCTATTTTTATCAAACCGCTCAGCGAATCGGTACTTTCTTCCTATACACTGCTCGCAGATATTGATGGTAAGCCTGCTTTACTCCTACGCATAGAGCTTAATCGGTCAACCTACCAAAATGCCCAGCAGGCAGTGATTCAACTGATGTGGTTGATCGTGGTGACAGGTACGATCTTTGGTGTCGTTACTCTCTTTTGTTTAGAAAAGCTGGTGCTCTCGCGGATTTCACGCTTGGATAAATCCATTTCTGAGATTAGTAAGACGGGCGATCTGTCTGCCCGTCTCGGTTCAACTAGCGACGATGAGCTGGGAAATTTCACAAATTCGATGAATCAATTGCTGCAAGTCTTGGAGCAGCGCGATCGCCAACAAAGTCAGTCAGCCATTGCTTTACAGCAGAGCGAAAACCGCAATCAAGCGATCGTATCGGCGTTTCCAGATTTAATGATTCGGTTAAATCGAGATGGTACCTATCTGGATATGAAGCCCGGTAAAGATGTAAAAACTCTTTATCCCATTGAGACAACCATTCACAAAAATATTGTGGATTTTTTGCCACCTGATGTCTATCAACAGCGCATGCACCATATAGAACAAGCTCTTTTGACGGGTAAAGTTCAAATTTTTGACTACCAGTTGTCGATCGATGGCGAGATGCTTGACTATGAGGGGCGCATTGCAGTCAGCGGTGAAGATGAAGTTTTAATGATCGTGCGAGAAATTAGCGATCGCAAGCGGGCAGATCGGGAGACTCAGTTATTGCTCAGTCTCAATCAAGCGATTAATGAAGCGCCTGATTTTGATGCAGCCTTGCAAGCGTTGCTCCAAGGGGTTTGCGAAGCCACAGGTTGGTACTATGGGGAAGCTTGGTCGGTCAGTGCAGATGGGCTTGTGCTCGAATGTCGGCCTTCCCGTTACTGTAAGCCACTTGACGATGAAAAGATGGCGGCAGCTTTGCAAGAATTTCGCACGTTTTCGGAGGGATTTTCTTTTTTACCGAATGAGGGACTAGTCGGTCGTGTTTGGGCGAGCCAGCAGGTGGAGTGGATTCAAGACCTTGACTCATATCCTCAGAGTTTCTTGAGAACGAGTTTAGCCACGGCAGCAGATTTAAATTCCTTTTTGGGCATCCCGATTTTGATTAAAGATGAGCCGACCAGTTCTCAAAGTCAGGTCTTAGCGATTCTAATTTTTTGTACAGTTAAAATTCGGGAACACGATCGCCGCTCGGTTAAATTAATTTCAGATGTAGCCGAACAATTGGGCGCCGCAATTCAACAAAAGCGGACTGCTGCCGAATTGCGAGCCTTATTTAGAGCAATGACTGATGTGATTATGGTGATTGATTCGCAAGGATATTACCTCAAGGTTACGCCTACGAATGATGCGCTTTTGGTCAGACCTGCCGATGAACTTGTGGGTAAGACGCTATATCAGGTGTTTGAGCGATCGCAGGCAGAGCAATTTATGCATCAGATTTGGCAGGTGCTTAACACCCAGCAAACCCTAAATACCGAGTACCTCTTGGAAATCAACGGTAAGCCAATTTGGTTTTCGGCAAGTGTTTCGCCGATCGCCGATGACTCGGTGATCTGGGTAGCAAGAGATATTAGCGATCGCAAGGCTTCTGAACTCGAACTTCAGCAAGCCAAAGAAGATGCAGATGCTGCGAACAAAGCCAAAACCAGTTTTCTTGCCAAAATGAGTCATGAGTTGCGCACGCCCCTCAATGCCATTCTTGGCTTTACACAACTCATGGTAAGCGATCTAGCCCTCACCCAAGAACAAAGAGAAAATCTTCGCATCATCAACAACAGTGGCGAACATTTATTGGCTTTGATCAACGATGTTTTGGAAATGTCCAAAATTGAGTTAGGCAAAATCAGTTTAAATGCCAATCCTTTCGATCTCTATGCCCTCCTGGATGGCATCCAAGATATGTTACGGCAAAGAGCTGAGACGAAGGGCTTGCAACTGATCTTTGAACGCGCGCAGTCACTGCCTCAACATATTGAAACCGATGAGATGAAACTGAGGCAAGTGATGATTAATTTGCTCACCAATGCGATCAAATTTACGCACAGGGGATCTGTCATGTTACGCGCCTCAACAGGAGCGATCGATCGTTCCTCATCAACCGTGAATTTAAAGTTTGAAGTGGAAGACACTGGGGTTGGGATTGCAGCGGAAGAAAGCGACCGCGTCTTTGAAATTTTTGCCCAAACTGAATCAGGTGTTAAATCCAATGAGGGAACGGGCTTAGGTTTGCCCATTAGCCGTGAGATTGTGCGCTTGATGGGGGGAGAAATTACCTTCACTAGTGTTTTAGGGCAAGGCACTGTGTTTCGGTTTGATATTCTCGCCAATCTCGGCGATCGGGTTGTGGTTCAGGACGACTCAGTAGAGGCAGAGCGAGAAGCTAAGACTTCAACGACTTTACGCATCCTTTTAGCTGAAGATAACCCTGTCAATCAAATCGTGGCTCTAAGAATGCTGGGTAAGCTTGGCTATGATGCGGTTGTTGCTAACAATGGCTTAGAAGTCTTGACCTGTTTGCACCAAAGCACCTACGACATCATCTTGATGGACGTGCAAATGCCTGAAATGGATGGTTTAGAGGCAACCCAACAAATTTGCCAGAAATGGCAGCCCCAAGAGCGTCCGATTATTATTGCCATGACAGCAGGAGCCATGAACGAAGATCGCGATCGCTGTCTTGCGGCTGGCATGAATGATTACGTTAGCAAACCCATCCGTTTAGAAACGCTTAAAGCAGCGCTAAATCATTGGGGGGGAAAGATTCATAGCCAGTAGTATTTGGCAATTAGCGATTGGCGGTTAGGTTTTTACCCCAGCCCATTAAATCAGGCATTGTTTCAGTGCATCGACCACAATATCTTGCTGTTCATCCGAAAGTTCGGGAAACATGGGCAACGAAAGGACGCGATCGCTTACGGCTTCAGTAACGGGAAAACTACCTTTCCCATGACCTAAATAGTCATAAACCTTTTGCAAGTGCAAAGGCAAGGGATAGTAAATCATGGAAATTACGCCCAATTCCTTGAGTTTGGCTTGGATCGCGTTGCGATCTCGGTTACAAATCTGAATCGTGTATTGATTCCAAACACTGCCTGCACAATCCGCAGGTAATACGATGCCCTCAAGATATTGCAGCGACTGCTGATAGCGGTCGGCGATCGCTTTTCTTAAAAAATTCCACTTATCCAGATAGGGAAGCTTTACTCGTAAAATCGCGGCTTGAATCGCATCTAGGCGAGAGTTCATGCCGATGTAGTCGTGGTAGTACCGTTGGGGGCTGCCATGTTCGCGCAAAACCCGAATTTTCTGAGCGATCGCGGCATCCTTCGTCGTTACCAGCCCACCATCCCCGCAACAGCCCAGATTTTTCGTAGGGTAATAGCTAAAGCACCCGATATCACCAATGCTGCCGACTTTACGATCTGCCCAAGTTGCCCCTGTGGCTTGAGCGCAATCCTCGATGACATATAAGCTATGTTTGCGGGCGATCGCCATCAGTTGGGTCATATCGACGGGACGACCAAACAAATGTACGGGTAAAATCGCACGGGTTCGTTCTGTAATTGCTTGCTCGACCAAAGCGAGGTCAATGTTAAAGCTATGGGCCTCAATATCGACGAATACAGGTTTTGCCCCCACCATGTCGATTACTTCTGCGCTTGAGAAAAACGTAAAAGGCGTCGTAATCACCTCATCCCCTGCACCAATGTCCAGCGATCGTAAAGCGAGATACAGTGCATCTGTGCCCGAGTTGCAAGCAACACCAAATTCAGTGCCAATATATTGCGCAAATTCAGTCTCAAATTGGGTGACATGCTCGCCACCAACATAATGACCTGAGGCTAAGACGGCTGTAACCGTTTTGTTTAATTCTTCACCAATTAGTTCAAATTGCTTGGTTACATCAAATGGAGGAATCTTGATCACGCTTTAGTTAAGGATTGAGTTGATTTAGGTAGGGGGATAGAATTTTAGCCATCAAAATTTGGCGATCGCTAGCCAAGATCTAGATATAGCAATCCTCTTTGATGTATATGTAAGGACAATTTATGCATTGCCCCTACGATTCTTAGGAATGATGTCTGATTGCTATAGGTCGGCTCTAATATAGCTATAAAATTTTGTAGCTATAAAGTTTAGATTTTATCTAAACTTACCAATCTAGGACTTGATTTACTTCTTTTCGTGCCTTGAATAGTCATCTTGGAAGCGAATAATATCGTCTTCCCCAAGATATTCGCCATTTTGCACCTCAATCAAAATCAGCGGAATAACCCCTGGGTTTTCTAAACGGTGAGCCGTACATTGGGGCACATAGGTAGACTGGTTTGTATGCACCATAATTTCATTTTCTCCACAGACAACTCTTGCAGTACCAGATACCACAATCCAATGTTCGCTGCGGTGATGGTGCATCTGTAAGCTCAGTCGATGTCCGGGTCTGACCTCAATGCGCTTGATTTTATAACCTCGCCCTTCTTCTAATACTGTAAAAGAGCCCCAAGGTCTTTGTGTCGCCACTGAGTTTTGACCATCGCCATTGAGAGATGGAATCGACTGAACAGTTTCTTCTACCTGTAGCATAGTGATTTTAATCAGAAGGTGAGGATTACTACTTGTTAAGCATATCAGTTTGATTAAGGTGAGTCACTAGTAACCAACAAAAGCTCCGTAAACTATTGCCAATTTCCCCAGACAGGAGTCACAAAATAGGGGCAGATTTTGGCTAAACTAGTAGATCGCATTAACTTTGCATATTCTATAAATCACTCATCGATCGCCTCGGAGATACCTAAATACTATGGCTCGCATGTACTACGACACGGACGCTAATCTTGATTTTTTAGCCAATAAGAAGATCGCCATCATTGGTTATGGATCTCAAGGTCACGCCCATGCCCTTAACCTCAAAGATAGTGGCTTAGATGTGATTGTGGGCTTATATGAAGGCAGCCCATCTTGGGAAAAGGCAACCTCCGAAGGGTTAACTGTTAAAAAAGTTGCCGATGCCGCTGCTGCTGCCGACTTTATTATGATCTTGTTGCCAGACGAAACGCAAAAAGAAATCTTCAACAAAGAAATTGCCCCTAATCTAAAGCAAGGGGATGTGCTTGCCTTTGCCCATGGCTTTAATATTAATTTCGCTCAAGTCGTTCCCCCTGCCCATGTCGATGTCGTAATGGTCGCCCCCAAAGGCCCTGGACATTTAGTGCGTCGCGTGTTTACCCAAGGACAAGGCGTACCTGGCTTGTTTGCCGTTCATCAAGATGCTTCTGGACAAGCTCGCGATCGCGCTATGGCCTATGCAAGGGGTATTGGTGCTACTCGTGCAGGTATTTTAGAAACCACGTTTCGTGAAGAAACTGAAACGGATTTGTTTGGCGAGCAGGTCGTTCTTTGCGGTGGCTTGAGCGAATTGATTAAGGCTGGATTTGAAACCCTCGTCAATGCTGGCTATCAACCCGAATTAGCTTACTTTGAATGTTTGCATGAAGTTAAGTTGATCGTGGATCTCGTCGTGGAAGGTGGCTTGGCAAAAATGCGTCACAGTATCTCAAACACCGCTGAGTATGGCGACTATACCCGTGGGCCTCGGATCATCACCGATGCGACTCGTGCTGAAATGAAGCGGATTTTGTCTGAGATTCAGTCTGGACAATTTGCCCGTGAGTTTGTTTTAGAAAATCTATCTGGCAAAGCAGGGTTTACCGCTATGCGTCGCCGTGAAGCCGAACACCCAATCGAAGAAGTTGGAAAAGATCTACGTGCCATGTTTAGCTGGCTAAAAAAAGTCTAGATCCACTCAAGTCTGCTCAGTCAAGGTTGGCTGAGCAGAGCTAGAAATTGTGGATTAAATTACCCACAATTCTAGATATGAAGAGGCATGGGTTAAAGCGCCAATTACTGCGAATTCTTTCTAAGTTCAAAGCCCGCCTGTAGCATAGTGCTTGCCTAGCATGACAAGAGCTTCCGAATAAAACCAGAAACTCTTGCATCTTACACATTAGTCAAAAAATACATTCAAAAGCCACTTATTACCACCCAGAAACCATTTAAGCTATAATGGCGTAGTATTTTGATGTTTAAAGTCAAAATTAACCCTAGAAGCCTTATTTGGAGTTGTCTAGTTCATGCTTGAAACGATCGCCGAGACTTATAATGCCAACCAAATTCAAGTCCTGGAAGGGATAGAGCATGTTCGCAAACGTCCGGGTATGTACATTGGCTCTACGGGACCTAAAGGCCTACACCACCTTGTTTTTGAAGTCGTAGACAATAGCGTTGACGAGGCGTTAGGCGGACATTGCAACCTGATTCTCGTAGAACTTTTAGAGGATGGATCCGTTACGGTTACGGATAACGGGCGCGGGATTCCCGTTGATATTCACCCCAAAACTGGTAAATCTGCCCTAGAAACCGTGATGACAAAGCTGGGGGCAGGTGGAAAATTTGGCGGTGAAAGCGGTTATAAAGTCTCTGGCGGTCTGCATGGCGTTGGTATTTCTGTGGTCAATGCCTTATCAGAATGGGTAGAAGTGAAAGTTTGGCGGCAGAGCAACGTACACGAGCACCGATTTGAGCGTGGTGTTCCCCTAGGCGATATGAAGACGAGCATTGCCGAGTCGCCCAGTCGCGGTACTCAAGTTAGGTTTAAGCCCGATGCCCAAATCTTTCAAACCGATACCGTTTTTGACTTCACAACCCTAGCGGGAAGATTAAAGGAATTAGCCTATCTCAATGCAGGCGTAAAAATTCAGTTTACCGATCGCCGCGAAGAGGAACCCAAAACTGAGATCTATCACTACGATGGGGGCATTCGAGAGTATGTCGCCTACATGACTCGCGAAAAGGAACCGATTCATCCTGACATCATCTACGTGCAAGGGGAACGGGATAACGTACAGGTGGAAGTCGCCCTGCAATGGTGTGCCGATGCCTATAATGACAACATTCTCGGCTTTGCGAATAACATCCGTACCATTGATGGCGGTACGCACTTAGAAGGATTGAAAACAGTCCTGACTCGCAGTCTTAACGTGATCGCCCGCAAGTTAAAGAAGCTCAAAGAAGGAGATTCTAATCTAGCGGGTGAGAACGTCCGCGAAGGTCTGACTGCGGTAATTTCGGTCAAGGTTCCCAACCCCGAATTTGAAGGACAAACCAAAACGAAACTGGGAAACACAGAAGTCAGAGGCATCGTGGATTCCTTTGTCGGCGAAGTTCTGAATGAATATTTGGAGTTCCATCCTGCGGTTGCCGCCTCCATTCTCGACAAGGCAATTCAAGCATTCAATGCGGCTGAGGCGGCTCGACGGGCGCGCGAACTGGTACGCCGCAAATCTGCCCTAGAGTCTTCTACCCTACCAGGAAAGTTAGCTGACTGTAGTTCTCGCGATCCTAGAGAATCAGAAATCTTTTTGGTGGAAGGTGACTCTGCAGGTGGAAGTGCCAAGCAAGGACGCGATCGCCACTTTCAAGCAATTTTACCCTTGCGCGGTAAGGTGCTGAATATTGAGAAAGCCGAAGATAGCAAGATTTATAAGAACAACGAAATTCAATCGCTGATTACAGGTTTGGGATTGGGCATTAAGGGCGAAGAGTTTAATCTCTCGCAACTGCGCTATCACAAGATTATTCTGCTGGCTGATGCGGACGTGGATGGAGCGCACATTCGCACCCTCTTGCTAACCTTCTTTTATCGCTATCAAAGACAGCTTGTCGATCAGGGCTATATCTATATTGGTTGTCCTCCTCTGTATAAAGTGGAACGTGGCAAAAATGCCCAGTATTGTTACACCGATCGCGATTTACAGGTACTTCTCTCCAGCTTCCCTGCCAATGCCAATTACAACATCCAACGGTTTAAAGGGTTGGGTGAAATGATGCCTACGCAGCTCTGGGAAACCACGATGAATCCTGCGACGCGATCGCTCAAGCAAATCACGATCGAAGATGCCGCAGAAGCCGATCGCATTTTCACAATCTTGATGGGCGATAAGGTTGCTCCTCGACGGGAATTTATCGAAACCTATGGGCCTAAGATGAATCTCACTGATTTGGACATTTAGCGTTTATGTGAATTTGGGAATAGTCATTAGGTTGGGGCGAAACTTGAGAGAGGTATGTGAATTGATATGGCATACAGTGATTTCAGATTTTAGGAATCCTCCTAGAACCCTTGAGATCGGTATGTCAACTCATGCCCGTTTGAAGCGTTACATGAGATGGATAGAACTTCACAGCTCATCTAAAACCGAATTGGCAAAAATTGCGGCTTGGGTGCGATCGCGTAAATTGAGACGACTGAGCACATTGGTGACATGGTTTTTGACCGTGCCTTCAGAGATATAGAGAGATTGAGCGATTTCTCGGTTACTTGCGCCTGTAGCAATTAAGCGTAAAACTTCTCTTTCTCTCGCGGTGAGATCGTGAAACCCT
The DNA here is from genome assembly GCF_036349135.1 of Tumidithrix elongata BACA0141. Lineage (NCBI taxonomy): Bacteria > Bacillati > Cyanobacteriota > Cyanophyceae > Pseudanabaenales > Pseudanabaenaceae > Tumidithrix > Tumidithrix elongata. The sequence goes on along the minus strand of NZ_JAZBJZ010000040.1, from coordinate 8,512 downwards.
GGGGGCAGTTGTTCGCTCGCATTCAATTTGCTGTTACTAGTTTGAGTAGACAGAGATGAATTCACTTTGGGTAAGGCTTTTTGCAAAATCCCTGGAGCAAACTGCGTATAGCCTTTGTAGATCGTGCGAATGGCACTAGCTAACTCCTCTGAGGGCGTGTCTTTGAGTAAATAACCAACAGCCCCTACTGCCAATGCCTCTGTCACATAGTCGCGATCGTCAAAGGTGGTCAGCACCAAAACCTTTACACTGGGAAACTTTTGGCTGATGATTTGGGTTGCCGCAACACCGTCCATCACTGGCATCCGAATATCCATCAAGATCACATCGGGTAATGTCGCCGTAGCGCTCAAATTTTCCAATAGATTTATAGCAATTTCACCATTCTCAGCATCGGCTACAATCTCTAGGTCGGGTTCTAGTTCGAGTAATGCTCTCAAACCTAGGCGAATTAAACTTTGATCGTCAACTAACAAAACGCGAATCATAGTTTTTGTTGATGATTGGATGAGCGATTAAAAGCAGCGTCCATTTTGGGAATCTTCTTCTCGATTCCAAGCTGGAACGAGTGGAAGGGGAGTTGGTGGGCCAGTCAGCTTTAATTTGGGTAGAGGGAAATAGGCATCAATCTTACAGCCAGCATCGATCGCACTAGAAATGTGAAATTGCCCATCTAGAGCTAGGGTTCTTTCTCGCATTCCCTGCAAACCAAATCCCGTTTTGTTCTGTTTCAGTTCAAATCCCTTGCCGTTATCTTGGATTTGTAAATGTAGACTTGCATTCTGAATCTGCAAACCAATTTGAACTTTTAAGGGTTCTGTTCCATCTACAGCATATTTGCAAATATTGGTGAGCGCCTCCTGCACGATCCTAAATACGGCAACATTAACATCAGAAGGCAGACTGTCAAGGGGGACATCGATTTGGACATGGGGGACGATCGCTGTCGAAAGTTGAAATTCTTGACAAAGAGAAGCGATCGCTTCATCCAAGGACTTGCCTTCTAGGGGATCCGATCGCATGGTTGCGACCGATTGACGCACGTCTTGCAAGGCTGTAGAACCTAGGCGTTTGGCTTCAGCAAGAAATGTGGCAGCTTTTTCGGGATTTGCCTGCCAAAGCTTTAGCACTGTTTCCATTTGAATATTTAAAGCCGTGAGCGAATGTCCTAACGAATCATGAATTTCACGGGCAATACGATTGCGTTCCTCTAATTTTGCTTGATCTTCAATGCGTAGGGCGTAGCGACGCAAGCGATCGTTGGCGATCGCGAGTTCTTCGCGGCTCTGTCGCTCTGATAAGACCGCATTCACAAGCAATAAAACAAAGATTAAACACAAACCAAAAATAATCGATAAACCAATCTGAAATTGCCTGAGCGAATCTAGTCCGGCCGAAAGCGAACCCACATCACGGGGTCTAAAAACCAGACAGGATTCTAATCCGGGTGGAGCAAAGCTTTTGAACCGATTAAAATGCTGTATTTGCCCAAACAGAAACAGTCCAAAGGCTGAAGCCACGGTGATGATGCGACCGGGCATTGAAAACATGACACACCCACGGATCACCATAACCACACAAACCAACGGCATCAGCATCACACGACTGGGTATGGTCATGAACAGCAAGAGTGCAACTTCGATACCTGTATAGACTAGTTTGTGCGTACGTCGCCTCGTGGGGATCCATAAACCCATCAACCCAAATGCCAAGATGCTCAATAGATTTGTGATCGTCCCATTAGGCATAAATGGGAGGGATGGACCTGGTGGTGAAGCTTCAATTAAAAAAGTGAGCGCTAGCAACGCCCACTCTAAGTAGAGCAGCAGTTTAAAGGGATGGGTATGAATAGGCGATCGCAGTTTCATACCTCTTAATGTATGGCATCCTGTCACTTTCGATCGCGCTCTTTAGTCACTTTCTCGCACTTAAAAACTATGACTTTTGTCATGACTGTATTCATGACGTTTGCAGCATGGCAAATTTGGTGAATGTTTCTAGGATGTTGGCATTGTTAAAGACCTCCGAAACAAGATAATCCTATGAAATTTAAGCTAATTCCCCTTGTCTCAGCGGCGATCGCAGCCCTCTCGATCGCAACCCCTACCATTGTTTTAGCCCAATCTATGCCCGGTAGCCCCACCAGTGGCGATCGCATGATGGCTCCCCACCCAGGCGGTGGCGGACATATGATGCCCCCAGATCTTGGTTTGACCGAACAGCAAAAAACACAATTAGACCAGATTCGCAAATCAACCCGTGCTCAAATTGAAGGTATTGTCACACCCGATCAAAAACAGCAGGTTAAAACGGCGATCGACAATGGGGAAGATTTCAGAGAGGCAATGGATAGCGTTCTCTCTAGCGAACAAAAAACGCAAATCCGAGCGATTATGCAAGCATCTCGCAAACAGATGCAAGCCGTTCTTACGCCCGAGCAACAGCAAAAAATGCGGCAGCACATGCAACAACAGTTTATGAATCGAGGGAATTAGGCTTCCCATGCTGGCGATCGCGAACGATTAAAGTTCTCTAGACAGGTGCGGCTTTTGGTCTCTAAATTTGCAATTTGCGAAGGTTTCTGTTCCCAAGGCTTCGCCTCTATCTAATGACACTAAATCTGGAATTCATTGACATAACTATTCCTACCCCCCCATACCGTTATGCTTAGTCCCACACTTGCTTTTCTCTCTCCTTCAAATCATGTTGGCAATGTCGATCGCTTTTTAAAAAGTGTCGATCGTGTCACAGGCGTCATGGGTTTAAATGTCTCGCCCATTGTGAATATCGCTCAGTTGCGATCGCTGCCTGTAGGCAGTTTTGGACGGGCTTGGGCTGATTTTCTCGATCGAAATCGCCTATCCCCCTTGACCACGGGTGCGCGGCGCAAGCAACTTCACGATGGCGTTCACGTTTTGACTGGCTATGGTACGGATGCGATCGGTGAGGCAGAGGTGCAGGCATTTCTGCTGGGTTCCAAATTTATGCTGGTGCACATTGTGCTTTTAGCGGCTTTGATGAGACGCATTGGGCGTGAGGTATCCCTATCAGGACAGGGTGAAAAAGCCATTGAAGCAAGGCTAAAAGCTGCCTACAATCGCGGCTGTGAGTCTAACTTTGATGCGGATACATGGCAACCCGAATTGTTGTGGGAAGTTTCCTTGGCTGAAGTTCGGCAACTATTCTTGATCTAACTCGATCTAACCCGATCTAACTCGCGCTGAAGATCGACGAACTGTATCCTGTGACGTATGGTCAGGATTGGGTAACATGGAGAGAATAAAATCAGATTTTATTTCCTCCTATTTAATTTTTTAATTTATCAAGCATGTTGAAGCAGCGTAAATTTTGGTCTTGGCTTGTAGTCTTGTCTGTTGTTTTGAGTGCCCAGTTGCTGTTTATGGGTGGTGCGATCGCAGCCGTAACGGACTACAATAACGAACAAAAATTTTTAACCAACGTTTGGCAACTGGTCAATCGTTCCTACGTTGATAGCAGCTTTAACCATCAAAACTGGTACAAAGTTCGGCGCAAATTTGCTAACCGTAAGTTTAACAGCCGCGACGAAACCTACACGGCAATTCAAGAAATGTTGGCGACGCTGGACGATCCGTTTACGCGCCTACTCAGACCCGATCAATTTCGCAGTATGCAAACCAGTACCGCTGGCGAACTCACGGGCGTAGGGTTGCAGATTGCCGTCGATACGGTATCGCACAGCATTATTGTCGTCGCGCCGATCGAAGGCTCCCCTGCGGATAGAGCTGGCGTGCGATCGCTCGATCGCATTGTCAAGATCGATAATGCCTCTACGGAAAACATGACTTTAGATGAATGCGCCGAACGCATGCGCGGTAGTCTTGGCTCAAAAGTGACGCTGACGATCGCACGACCTGTCTCGACAGAATTAGTCAGTCAAGCCCCCGATCCTAAGTTCGATCCTAAGTCTGAGCCTAAGGATGCGAAGAATGGCTTAAAAGGCAAGGTTGATACCCTTGAGGTGACGATCCAACGCGATCGCATTGCGGTAAACCCCGTGATTGCTAAGCTCAACCAAGAAGAAGAGCATAAGGTTGGCTACATTCGGCTGAGTCAATTTAACGGCAATGCCGCCGCTGATATGTCAAAGGCGATTAAGCAACTCGAAGCCAAGGGAGCCGATCGCTATGTTTTAGACCTGCGTGGCAATCCTGGTGGGCTGTTTGATGCTGGCTTAGAAATTGCGCGGATGTGGTTGCCCGAAGGCGTAATTGTGTTTACACGCGATCGGCAAGGTTTGCAAGAAAGCTATGCTGCGACAAATGCAGCGTTGACTGGCGATCCTTTGGTGATCTTGACTGATGGTGGTACGGCAAGTGCTAGCGAAGTTCTTGCAGGCGCATTACAAGAGAATGGGCGTGCTGCTTTGTTAGGTACGCGCACTTTTGGCAAGGGGTTGATTCAATCCCTTTACGATCTTGATGATGGTTCTGGTTTAGCTGTAACGATCGCTAAATATGAAACGCCCAAACATCACGACATCCACAAAAAAGGAATTACGCCTGATGTTGAGGTCAAACTCACCGAACCGCTCACCCGCGAGAAACTGGGCACAAAAGATGATGGACAATATGTCGCTGCTTTACAACTCTTGAGTTCTAAGGTGGGGATGAGCCAAACTGAAGTCAAAGGTTAATTTGTGACTAAGGCAGATTGCAACCACTAATGAAAATGTCATAATTGTTGAAGCCAGATTTTCCAACAATTTGAAGCATGAGCAACTGCCTTTGTCTTGCTTGCAATTGTCCGAATCCACTAACAGCTAAGTTTTGCGATCGATGCAGATCTAGTTTACTGATCGCACGAAAGCCTTCTGCATCAAACGTATAAAGATATAAGGCTAGTTTATCACTGGTATTAAAGTGCACCTGTCTGCAAGACAAGAGTATAAAAAATTACTTGAGAGTAATCCATATGAATAGACTGGAAGCTTGTTTTAATCGTGGTTTAGAAACCTTAAATGAAGGAGATAGTCAAGGGGCAATTGATTACCTTACAGAAGCCATACATCTAAAACCTGATTTTACAGAAGCCTACCGTTATCGAGGAATAGCGAAGATAAGATTAAGAAACTACGAAGAAGCACTTGATGATTACGATGAACTCATCCATCTTGAACCGAGTCATGCTGAAGATTACTCTACTCGTGGGTTAATAAAGCGCGAAGTAGGTGATATCAAAGGTGCAATTGCTGATTTCAACAAAGCTCTTCGTCTTGAACCTTCATATGTCGAAGTATACAATTATCGTGGTTCCGCAAAGTCTAGATTAAGAGATTATCAGGGAGCAATTATTGACTATACAGAAGCCATCTGCCTCAACCCTGACTTTGCCGATGCTTATGGCAATCGCGGAACATGCAAGTCTATTTTAGGAGACAAAGAAGGAGCAATCTCTGACTACACAGAAGCTATCCGTATCAATCCTGACTATGCTGATGCCTACTACAATCGGGGGGTAGCTAAGTCCGAATTAAGAGATTATCAGGGAGCAATTGCTGACTACACAGAATTCATTCGTCTAAATCCTGACTTTGCCTTTGTTTACTACGATCGCGGGGTAGACAAGTCAAAGTTAGGAGATAATCAAGGAGCAATTGCTGATTTCACAGAAGCCATCCGCATCAATCCTGACTATGCTGATGCTTACTACCATCGGGGATTAGCAAAGTCAAAACTAAGAGAAATTCAGGGAGCAATTGCTGATTTCACAGAAGCTATCCGCATCAATCCTGACTATGCTGATGCTTACGGCAATCGCGGGGTAGCGAAGTCAAAGTTAGGAGATAATCAGGGAGCAATTGCTGATTTCACAGAAGATATCCGCATCAATCCTGACTATGCTGATGCCTACTATAATCGGGGGCTAGTGAAGTCCGAATTAAGAGATTATCAGGGAGCAATTATTGACTATACAGAAGCCATCCGCATCAATCCTAATTTCACTAATGCTTATATCAATCGCGGGGTAGCGAAGTCAAAGGTAGAAGATAATCAAGGAGCAATCTCTGACTACACAGAAGCTATCCGTATCAACCCTGATTACGCTAATGCTTATTACAGTCGTGGGATTGCGAAGTCAAAGGTAGAAGATAATCAAGGAGCAATCTCTGACTACACAGAAGCCATCCGCATCAATCCTTCTGACGATTATGCTTATATCAATCGCGGGGTAGCGAAGTCAAAGGTAGAAGATAATCAAGGAGCAATCTCTGACTACACAGAAGCCATCCGCATCAATCCTTCTGACGATTATGCTTATATCAATCGCGGGGTAGCGAAGTCAAAGGTAGAAGATAATCAAGGAGCAATCTCTGACTACACAGAAGCTATCCGTATCAACCCTGATTACGCTAATGCTTATTACAGTCGTGGGATTGCGAAGTCAAAGGTAGAAGATAATCAAGGAGCAGTCTCTGACTACACAGAAGTTATCCACATCAATCCTAACGATGCTAACAACTACTACAATCGCGGGTTAGCGAAGTCAAAGTTAGGAGACTATCAAGGAGCAATTATTGACTACACAGAAGCCATCCGCATCAATCCTTCTGACGATTATGCTTACTACCATCGCGGATTAGCAAAGTCCAAACTAAGAGAAATTCAGGGAGCAATTGCTGATTTCACAGAAGCTATCCGCATCAATCCTGACTATGCTGATGCTTACGGCAATCGCGGGGTAGCGAAGTCAAAGTTAGGAGATAATCAGGGAGCAATTGCTGACTACACTGAAGTCATCCGTATCAATCCTGACCATGCTAATGTCTACAGCAATCGCGGGGTAGCTAAGTCCGAGTTAAGAGATTATCAGGGAGCAATCTCTGACTACACAGAAGCCATCTGTCTAAATCCTGACTATGCCGATGCTTATGGCAATCGCGGGGTAGCTAAGTCCGAGTTAAGAGATTATCAGGGAGCAATCTCTGACTACACAGAAGCCATCCGCATCAATCCTTCTGATGATTATGCCTACTACCATCGCGGATTAGCAAAGTCCAAACTAATAGAAATTCAGGGAGCAATTGCCGACTACACAGAAGCTATCTGCATCAATCCTGACTATGCTAATGCTTATGGCAATCGCGGGGTAGACAAGTCAAAGGTAGGCGATAATCAAGGAGCAATTGCTGATTTCACAGAAGCCATCCGCATCAATCCTGACGACGCTAATGCTTACTACAATCGTGGGCTTGTAAAGTCCGAATTAAGAGATTATCAGGGAGCACAAACGGACTTTCAAAAGTCTACTGAACTTTTTAAAGAACAAAGTAATTCAGCAAAAATATAATTTCGTCGTAGAATAACCTATAAAATCGTCTTAACCCGAACAGAGGTTCCTTTTAACCCGAACGGAGGTTCCTTATCCTTGATCTTGCTTCAGCTTTTCACGCAAAGTTGTATAAGTGGTTGACATCGCTCTTTTATCAACTATCAAGACTAGGTAAATTCAACTAAGTCAGTGCCCATTCTCCTTTCAGTGCTAACTTTTATACGTTGCAAGCATTTGTCTAATGGGCAGAAGCTGATTTCATACACCTCTTCCAAGTTGGATAGTAGTTCACTTAGACAATCCTCCAAACCACAAAGAACACCGACCGAACCTTTATGCCCCTGTACAATTACTTTCCTCCCATCATCACAATACGTGGCATGAATCCCAATTCCATGCTCTTTGGGTTGCAATGAAAAGGGAGCAAGATTAAAGAAAAATTCTCCAGACGAACTTCCATCTTTATGATATTTATCTGACCATTCTATTCGTGGATTTTTTATAGCATCTATCTGTGCCTCGTTTAGGTTATTTGCCATTTTATCTCCTTTATTTTTATAGCTCAATTATTGCATAAAGAAGAAGTGTATATCCTATATTAGTAAAGAGTTCTAGCGATCGCGAGAGGAAGATTATGATCGTTTAGAGAAAACTTGCGATCGCTGGGGAAGTAAGTCGCGATCGCTTAGAGAAAGATTCCTGATCGCTTAGAGAATACTTGCGATCGGAGTTGATGAAATGAGCAAAGTTTATAATTGTCGCAACTCAAGCCTATTTACTCGATACTCTTGCCTAACCCCTGCAATCTTGTTTTTTGCTAGGATAAACTCTATCAAAAACTTTTTCTTTGTTAAGCCAATGATTAGCCGCGATCAGCTAAAACTAGCCATTGATGCGATCGATGACACGCATCTCGAAATGCTCCATCGTATCATTTTGGCATTCAGAAAACCCATACCAATTACTTCAAATCTCGCTTTCTTAGAAACAACCAATCCACTTAAAGGCAGTATCACCTTTGAAAATGACATCATTTCTCCGATTGATACCCTGTGGGAAGCCGAGCAATGATTATTCTCGATACCCATGTTTGGCTTTGGTGGATGAATCAATCTGAAAAGCTCTCCAATAAATCAATTGAAGCCATTACTCCCTTTCCGCTATAAGACAGGGTAAAATATGAGGTAAAAAAGAGGGTAAG
>NZ_JAZBJZ010000039.1:0-43142 GCF_036349135.1 Tumidithrix elongata BACA0141 | reverse complement strand
GCTAATGCTGAAGAGACTTGCAGCCACTTCTTAAGATCTCAAATGGGTTCTATATCTTGCATCAAATTTTCGACCAAGTGCACTGGAGCTATACAGAACATAAATTAAGCTTGTGCAAGCACATTGACAAGTTCAGCCTGCCAACCATTCTTTAGCCATCGACTCGTTAGATATTCGTAATTCAAACGCTTTTTTCCCAGATATTTCAGCAGTTACGAAGCATTTTGTGATTTCAATCACTTTATGATTTTAAATTGATGATTTTCATAGATAGTTAAGCTACGATTATGGGAACGCTAAACATTACACTTGTCGTGGGCCGCTCAACACATGACACCAATTACCTTACTGACTGAAACCTCAAGCGACTGTACGTCCGAGGTTGAAACGTGGATTCCCAATTGGTTGCAAGATTGCTGGGATAGGCTTCAAAGTGGCGATCGCGAAGATACCGATCTAGTCTGCCGCGCCTTTCGATTTGCTTATCAGCTCCATACAGGACAATGTCGCGCATCAGGTGAGCCCTATATCGTGCATCCTGTGGAGGTGGCAACGATTTTACGCAATCTCGGTGGCGACCAGGCAATGATTGCCGCAGGCTTTTTGCATGATGTGGTTGAGGATACCACCGTAAGTTGCGAGCAAATTGAAGCAGAATTTGGTCTTGAGGTCAGACAACTGGTTGAAGGGGTAACCAAGTTGTCAAAATTTAACTTTGAGAGTAAAACAGAGCGGCAGGCAGAAAATTTTCGCCGCATGTTTTTGGCGATGGCGCAGGATATTCGCGTGATTGTGGTGAAGTTGGCCGATCGCCTGCATAATATGCGAACCTTGCAGCATTTGCGTCCAGAAAAGCAGGAACTGATTGCGCGGGAAACGAAGGAAATCTTTGCCCCCCTTGCCAATCGTCTCGGAATTTGGCAGATGAAGTGGGAACTTGAAGATTTATCCTTTAAGTACACGGAACCCGATAAGTATCAGTATGTCAAAAATCTAGTCACCGAAACTCGCAGCAGCCGCGAAGCCCAAATTCAAGAAGTGTTGGGAGCGTTGCGATCGCGGCTTACCAAAATTGGTTTAACCAACTTTGACATCAGTGGTAGACCCAAGCATTTGTATGGCATCTATAAAAAAATGGAACGCCAGCAAAAGCAATATGACGAAATTTACGATGTATTAGCGGTGCGGGTAATCGTCAATACGAATGAAGAGTGTTATCGCGTTCTCGCGATCGCCCATGATATTTTTCGCCCCATTCCAGGACGGTTTAAAGACTATGTGGGCTTGCCCAAACCCAACCGCTATCAGTCCCTACACACTGCGGTAATTGGCCCCTACGGTCAACCCGTAGAGGTGCAAATTCGCACGTGGGAAATGCACCACATTGCAGAATATGGGATTGCCGCCCATTGGAAATATAAGGAAGCGAACTCTTCCAGCGTTGTCGTTGCCAAGGGAGACGAAGAGAAGTTCACTTGGTTGCGTCAACTGGTCGAGTGGCAAAGAGAACTCAAAGATCCGCAGGAATACATCGATAGCCTCAAGGAAGATCTGTTTGAGAGCGAAGTCTATGTCTTTAGTCCCAAAGGCGATGTCTATTGTCTGCCGCGTGGTTCCACGCCTGTGGATTTTGCCTATCGCGTCCACACAGAAGTAGGAAATCACTGCGCAGGAGCTTTAATCAATCATGTCATGGTTCCTCTGCATCGCCAGCTCAAGAATGGTGATATTGTTGCCATTCTCACCCAAAATAACGCCCACCCTAGTTTGGATTGGATTAACTTTGTTTCCACTGGAGCTGCTAGGAATCGCATAAGACAGTGGTTTAAGCGATCGCGTCGGGATGAAAATCTCACAGTTGGGCGCAGTCTCTTAGAAAAGGAACTCGGCAAAAGTGGCTTAGATACGCTGCTCAAGTCCGATCAGATGTTCAAACTTGCAGAACGATGTAACTACCACAGCGTTGACGATCTGCTGGCAGCTTTAGGCTACGGTGAGATTTCGCTCAACATGCTAGTCAACAAACTGCGTGAAGGTCAGCAAGATGGACGGAGTAACAAGTCTGAGTTAAAATCTGAGCCTCTACCTTCATTCCCATCTAGTCCTGCTCCTTCTAAGTCTCCGATTTTGGGCATAGAGGGTATGATTTACAATATCGCTGGATGCTGTAAACCTTTACCCGGCGAACCAATCATCGGCGTTGTTACCATGGGCGGCAACCGTAGTATTTCTATCCATTGTCAGGACTGCAGTAATGTCAGTCATATCCCTGGCGATCGCTTAATTCCCGTACGATGGAACCAAGAAAAAGAACTAGAGCGACCGATGACCTATCCTGTAGATATTCGGGTGGAAACCATCGATCGGGTTGGGGTGCTCAAGGATATTCTGACGCGCTTGTCTGACAATAAAGTTAACGTGCGCCAAGCCAGTGTAAAAACCCGCCCTGGTTCGTCTGCCATGATCGATCTCAGTATTGATATTACAGATCGCAGACAGTTTGAGAAAATTTGCAATCAAATCACCAAGATGTGCGACACACTCTCAATCTGTCGAATCCTTCAGTCTGATGCTTAGAATATTATGCAGTTGTCAAAGACTTATAATCATTGCAGTGGCTACTTTTGCAGCTTTGGTTAAATCTTGAACAAAAACTGCATATCCCATTGGACAGGCAACTTTAAGCATTGTCAAATCAATCTGTTCGGCTAGGTTCCAACGAATCTGAAGTGGTCGTTGATTGCTTGTATCTTCGGCAAGGTATGTTGATTGAGCAATCGCATTCTCCAATATTTCCTTTGTTTTAGCTTCATCCTCTAAATTTCCCAGCTTTTCCATTTCCACACCTAAAATCGTTGAGACGGTTTGAATGTCAGCCAATAACCATGTTTCAAAATTTCTAATCGCTAACCCACCCGCACTGCGATCGGGGATCGGCTCCTCATTAATATCTAAGTGAAAATTGCGAATCTTACTCAAGGCAAGTTCTAAGGCTTTCTCTCTCTGAGGCTTGATATCATCTGCATCAACTACGATCGCAATCATATCGACTTCTTCGGGTTTCCATGCGATCGTCACTTCTGCTAAATATCTCGGATCTAAAATTGAGTGTCCTGTGCGTACTTTCGCTACTTTATAAACTCCACTCTCTTTGATTGTTGGATGTCTCTGGACAAAACTACAATCAGGTAATCCGATCTCATTAAGTTCTCGCCGAATTAACCTGTGCAGTGCTCCTTCTTTCCCCCTCTCTAAGACTTTTCCACCATCTTCTGGCTTGATGTATGGAATACTTGCCCCAAGCTCTGTATCACCTTCAGCAATTAGTCCAATTCGTATCGGACGGCTCATGCTGGGTTACCTCCAAATACGTTTGTAAACCAAAGTTCACCTAGCGAACCATCATAGGCTTCCAGTGCTTTTTGAAAACGTACAGAATCTGTAGGCAAAGCATGAACTTGTGTTTTCCCCTCGTTATCTAGCTCCACAGCCCGAACTTGGTGCGGTTCGACATAATTTAACAACACAGGAGAATGAGTTGTGATTAACACCTGCACTGGCTTACCATTAATCCCTTCAGTCGAAACGATTTTTAATAACTCCATCATTTTGTGTAACAGCCAAGGATGAACGCCATTTTCTATTTCTTCAAAACAAATAATGCTTGGCGTATCTTTTTGATATAACGCCGTTAAAAACGCCAAAATCCTCAGCGTGCCATCTGATATATCAGAAGCAGGGATATGATGCTCTGAAAATTTATCAATCAATTCTAAGGAGAATGTTTGATTAATGCCACGAGGCAAGGAAATCCTTTTGATATTTGGAACCAGTTTTGTAAAGCGTTCTTCTAACTGATCGAAACCTTCACGATTATCGTGCAAAATATCCACTAAAGCATAGGCAATTCCCTGTCCTGTCCTATCCATAGTATTTGCTGATGGATTGAAATTATTAGAAAGAGAAGTTGGTGAAAAGTCGTAAACACTTACTTTCCTTAAATCATCGGCGATCGGATAATCTAAATATGGATATGTTTTAGAAACCAAAATATCTCTTAAATCGTTTGTGTTCCTAACATCAAAATTAAGATTATGTGTTCCAGCCCGTAATGAGAGAGTTTTTTGTGGATACGCAAGACTTACATGTAGCTCAATATCCGAATTTCTAGAAAGCTGATTTCCTACTTCTGGAATAGTACTAAATTCAAAAGAAAGATGATCAAATTTGCCATGCCAAAATTTGGATTCTAGATTCTGTTGGTTCGTACTTATAGCCTGAAGCGACTCAGCAAAAAATGGGATTATTTCCGAATAACCAGATGTGGTAGCTAAAACTCTTTGCAAAAAATTTGATAAGACGGCTAGAGCTTCACAAATGTTCGATTTACCAGAGCCGTTGGGGCCAATGAATACCGTGAGTGGCTCTAAGTCAACGGTGGTATCAAAGAGACTCTTGTAGTGCTGAACTCGTAGTTTTGATAACATCTATTTGAGCGTAAGCGATTTAATTATTTTATGACAGTCCTAGCCGACTTGCATTGTATAGTAAGTTTCCAGACTCTGTAAGCACATCACGATTACAATGGCAAACGATCGCCTTCCTCCTCCCCTGCAAGCAGGATTAGCCCTGACAGCCCTTGCGCCCATGCAAGATGTCACGGATTTGCCCTTTATGCGTGCGATCGCTGCTTACGGCAGTCCCGATTACTTCTTTACGGAATACTTTCGCGTTTATGCGAATTCTCGTCCAGAGCGATATATTCTGCGTTCCATTACAGAAAATACGACGGGTCGCCCCATCTTCGCTCAGTTGATTGGGGAGAGCATTCCCGATCTCGTGCGTTCTGCCCAAGAGTTATGCCGCTATGCGATCGCAGGCATCGATCTAAACATGGGTTGTCCAGCGCCTAGAATCTATCGCAAAAATGTTGGGGGTGGGTTGCTGCGCGATCCTGACAAAATCGACCAAATCTTAGGGGCACTGCGATCGGCGATCGCGATTCCATTTACAGTCAAAATGCGAATTGGGTTTGAAGATACGGCGAACTTCGATCGCATTCTCGATTTGATTAATAAGCATGATATCGATCTGCTCAGCCTGCACGGTCGCACGGTTAGGGAAATGTATCGCAGTGAGGTACATTACGACCAAATTGCCCATGCCGTTCGGCGGGTGAAATGCCCCGTCCTAGCGAATGGAAATGTCTCCTCGGCGGCGAATGCTTTAGCGATTTTGGCAGAGACAGGTGCGGCAGGTGTGATGGTCGGGCGTGCCGCAATTCGCAACCCTTGGATCTTTCAGCAAATTCGCCAAGCTTTGAGCGGTGAACCCATTACTACCGTGACTTTAAATGAAGTGAGAACCTACATCGATCGCTTACACAACACGGTCACAGCCCCAGAAGTCCCCGAGCGATCGCGGGTCGATAATATGAAAAAATATCTCAATTTCATCGGTCAGGGTGTGGATGCGGCAGGGGCTTTTTTAAACGAAATGCGCCGCGCCCGTAGCGAAGCGGAACTGTTTGGCATCTGCGATCGCTTTTTGCTAAGCGAACCCAATCGCGCCTTTGCCGCAGAACCTTATCAAGGTCTCGTAGCAAGACCCAGTTGCGAAGCAGAATAAAGTAAATTGAATCCACTGCACCTCATAGAAAGCCTGAACTTCTTATTCCTATAGCTATGATATAGTTCAGATACAGCATACATATTTCCGATTTACCCCTGTAAAAGTTTATTATTGAGAGTTCCATGGTTGGCGACAACAAACCGCCAAGAGCAATTTACCGTGCCGAAGGCATAACAGAATCAGAGCGATATCTGAAAAAACTTTGTGAGCATACATTTTTGTCACTGTGGAGTTATTCAGGTGTTTACCGAGATCAAGGCAATGGAAAAGCAGGTGAAGGTAAAGAGGTTTGTGATCTCTTGGTTGTGTTTCAAGATCACATCATTATCTTTTCTGACAAGGATTGCGCTTTTCCCGATACTGGTAATCTTGACCTTGACTGGAGTAGGTGGTTTCGTCGTGCCATTCTAGAATCAGCAGAGCAAGTATGGGGAGCTGAACGATGGATCAAGTCTTATCCAGATCGACTTTTCCTTGATCGAGCCTGTAAACAAAAGTTTCCCATTGAGTTGCCAGAGCTTACGACAGCTCAGTTTCATCGTATCGTAGTTGCTCATGGCTCTGCTACTCGCTCAAAACAAGTTTTGAGGGGTAGTGGCAGTCTCATGATCGATCCTCATGTTATCGGCTCGAAACACTATGAGCCCCAAAATAGCACCATTAACCCCTTTACGATTGGTCAAATCAATCCGAAAAAGGGTTTTGTTCATGTTCTCGATAATACTTCACTAGACATTGTTTTACAAACGCTCGATACTATTACTGATTTTGTGGAGTACCTCACAAAGAAGGAAAGTTTCATACTTAGCGGCAAGCTAGGTTGGGCAGCAGGTGAAGAAGATTTACTAGCTTGCTATTTGACCAAGGTTAACCAGAAAGACGAACATGACTTCATCGTGCCACATAACGTTACTCAGTTGTTTATAGACCAAGGTCACTGGGAAAAATTTACTCAGCACTCACAACGCCTTGCCCAATTAGAAGCAAATAAAGTTAGTTACGCTTGGGATGCCTTAATCGAGGTTTTTAGTACTCATATTATTGCAGGCACTCAGTATTTCGCTTCACATGTAGGTGTGAGTAACGGAGAGAAATCGATTCGTTTCTTAGCACGCGAGTCACGGACAAGGCGTCGGTTGCTCGCCTCTGCTTTGTTAGAAATTATTGGAAAAAGGATTCCACCAGATGCTCGTTATACGAGGATAATTCTGCCGTCACATGAGGGAGATCCGTATTATGTATTTCTACTTCTACCACATCCGCCAAATGTCGATTACGAAAATTACCGCGAGGTGAGGCGTAGATTTCTCGAGGCATGTTGTAGAGTGCTCAAGGTTAAATATCCCGATGCGCTAGATATTATGGGCATTGCAACAGAAGTTGGTATGAAGTCAAAACGATCGGAGGATGCCATCTATTTTGACGCACGACATTGGACAGAAGAAGATCAAGCAGATGCGTTAGATCTTCAACAAGACCTGAATCTTTTTCAGGATCTAAAAGGATATGCAACGCGTATACAGGAGTATCCAGAACTACCGTTGAGAGGCAAAAAAACGTATATACAGCCTGGAAAGATGAAAGGGAGGGATCGTAACTTACCATGCCCATGTGGTAGTGGTAAGAAGTATAAGAAGTGCTGTGGTAGATGACGTTGACTAACATGCACCCCTTGAGTGCGATCACTGATTGAGTAGATTAGGTTGACGAAGGAAACCCTAAACAACTTAATGACCTATAGCGGAGCGGTTTTCAAACGAGTAAAGTATAGTGCTATCGCTGACAAAAGCGCTGTCAATGTTTAGTAGATTCCACGACAAAATGTAGGATAGCTAAGACGAGGAAAACAATATCAAGCAGATTGCACTAGAAAAGCTCTCACTTATGCCATCACAAGAGGCACTCCATGAATTCATCCGTTGGCTCGATCTCGTGTGTAGCGAGGAGCCACTTGATTCGCTGCCGAGGCAAATCCTAACGCGGGGAGTAATTGCAGCAGGAAAGGAATTGATCGAGAAACGAGCATATCTGAGTAACCATCCAGTCGCGAAGACGTTACAAGCAGCGGAGGCATACTGCTTAGCGCCAACGGAGGCAACAAGCGATCGCTACTTCCGCGCAGCAACAAATTCTTATCCATTCGGCACAGGTGAAGGTTGCTATGCGGTCAAGGAACTTGGTTATGCAGGATGCGAACCCGGAAGCGGATGTACGAGCGGCGCAGGAACGCTTGACCAGATAGCATACGAAGTTGGCGCAGCAGAAGTAATGCGATTAATCGCAAAAGAAATCGTGCCGTGGCTGAAAGGCGAAAGCGAGTCGAGCGCAGAGTTTGGGAGTAGCGATTGAAGTGGATAGAATATAATGGTAATCACGGTAAAATAGTGGCGATCGAGATTGAAACTCAATCCCGCTAAAGCAAAGAGAAATTTCGCGGCGCAGACATGAAATTTATAAGCCTCAATTGCGATAGGTTGAGAGGGACTATTATGGGAAAATAGTTGTAATTGACATGGAAAAAGAATACTGACTTTATTCACAAAGTTGCGATCGCTTTAGGAAAACCTCAAATGTCACAGATCAACGCTCAGATCGATCTCGAAACCACAGACAAACTTGCATATATTCAGCAGCTAACAAATCAAGCTCTGTCTGATATCCTTCGGGCTGCCATCGATGATTACTATCAAAAGCTAAAACATGGCAAGAAAAAAACACCCTTTGAAGTGCTCGAAGAATCAGGCTTTATCGGATGTTGTTCTGTAGAAAGCGATTTATCCATCAACTACAAAGAAGTTCTAGCAACGGAACTTGAGACAAAATATGGTAATCGTTGATACAGGCTTCTGGTTGGCATTAGCCGATCGGCAAGATATTTATCATGGGTCATCCAAAAGCACGCTACAAAAGATAGATGAACCGTTGATTACAACGTGGTGTGTAGTTACAGAAACCTGCTATATGTTGCTGAAACGGAAAGGCGTACTTGCTCAGGCTGCGTTTATTAACTCAATCTCAAACGGGGCATTTGAGTTGTTTGACATTCAAGCTCATCATGCCCAAAGGATAGCTCAACTCATGCAACAATATGCCAATCTCCCAATGGACTTAGCCGATGCCTCCCTTGTCATCCTTGCCGAAGAACTCGGGCACGGGCGGATTCTGTCTGTCGATTATCGAGATTTTAATACCTATCGCTGGAAGAACAACCAACCATTTCAGAACCTTTTTCAAAACGAGTTCTAATGCGGAGAAGCGATCGAGCTATAACACAGGTTGGAGCAACCCGACAGAAGATCGTCGTAGTGGCAATAAAAACCGTTCCTCAATTTTACCGTTAACTGCTTTTGGATAAGGAATCGCGATAGGCGGCGTAAACGCCTAAAACGTTGTACCAGTTGAGAAAAATTCGAGCCACTTCTAAAGCCAACTGTGGTTTACCGCGATCGATCAGCCATTGTAAGAGTGGTTTTAGCGATCGCTCGTTCACCAAGCCGCCCAGCGACAGTAGACCCCACAACAGGCGATGAATCCAAGTCATTTGAATCATCATCCGTACTTCCCAAGTCGGATGCTTTTGATAAAACACCACACCCATACGACCGCGCTGTTGCTCCACATCAATCAAGTGAGGAAGCTGCGCCAGACTAAAGGGAGGATGCCAGTGATAGCCAACGGCATCAGGACATTGAATGATTTTGAGACCCAATTTCTTGAGCCTCACACCCAGTTCTAAATCCTCCCAGCCATATTGACGGAAACTGGTATCAAACTTGCCTGCCTCGAGCAGCCAATGCCGTGCGATCGCCACATTGCCCGTGGCAAAATAGGCCGCTGACAAATCCGTCACTTTTAACGGCTCAGAGGTCGGTTCGTCAAAATTACAGGTGTTGATGACACGCCCATAGGTAAAAGCCCGCTCTTGCCCCGCCAAAGCCTTGGCGTGAGCAGACAAAAATTGAGATGTGACCACCAAATCGCTATCAATAAAGACGATCGTATCTCCCTCTGCCGCATCAATGCCAGCATTGCGTGCTGCCGCTGCCCCACCATGATCCTGCTGTAACAGCCTGACATGGGGAAACTGCGTCGGATGGGTTTGCAAAAAATTTACGGTGTCGTCTGTAGAACCGTCATCCACCACCAAAATCTCATAGGGGCGATCGAATTGTTGTTGCTCCATTGCCGTCAGGCATTTTTGTAAGATCGGTAAGCGATTGTAGGTTGGGATGACAATTGACCACATGAATTTAGCGTTTTATTTGGTGATTTTGTTGCCATGTTTGCCAGAGGGTTAAGCCACCCACATAGCCATAACTGAGGGTGTACAGCACCATAAACGGCAGGGTGATATAGAAACCATGACTCGCCGAAATGACTACTGCTAAAAAGCTATAGGCACAGAGGCTGAGTTCGATCACCGCTGAAGTATCGAGGGGAACCTTGTAGGCTTTGTTATCCCAGCGATCGCTGCGGTACTTGATGTCAAATTTAGGAGTACGGCGAAAATTCGCACCCGTATTTGATAACCCTGCAAACACAGCCCGCGTATTACTCCATGATATGCCAGTGCCCAAGATGGCTAAGAGCAAGATTCGCCCAAACCGTCGCTGCCAAGTTGCAGGATAGAGTTGTCGCTGCGCCACAAAGTAGAGGTAAGGAGGACCAAAGGTGGCTGGCAACATAAAGGTCGCCCAAAACACATCGATCAAGCTGCGTAGGTTTTGTAAATTGTGGGGCGTAACGAGCATCAGGGGCACGGAGATCAAAATCAGTAGCAACATCAACGGATGGACTGAATAACCCGTGAGATGCAGGGTTGACTGAAATTTAATCGCAAGGCTATGCTCGCTGCTCCAAATCGGAATCAACAGTTTTTTGGCACATTGAATGCTACCCTTAGCCCAACGAAACTGCTGCAATTTAAATGCTGCCATTGCCACGGGTAGTTCCGCAGGCGCAACAATATCGTTGTCATAGACAACTCGCCAACCTTTGAGTTGAGCGCGATAGCTTAAATCCATATCTTCGGCGAGGGTGTCGGCATGCCAACCGCCACTGTCGAGAATCGCCTGTTTGCTCCAGATCCCTGCCGTACCGTTAAAGTTGAGAAAGTAGCCATTCTGGCAGCGCGCCTGTTGCTCGATCGCAAAGTGACCATCAATCCCAGCCGATTGTAGCTTGGTCAGTAAAGAATATTCGGAGTTCAAGTGTCCCCAACGCGTCTGCACCACGGCAATCCGCTCGTTGGGATGTTCGCAGTAATGCACAATCGTGCGCCTGAGCCAATCAGGAGATGGCACAAAATCAGCATCAAAAATAGCAATATAGTCTCCCTGGACTAGGGGCATTGCAGCTTGTAAAGCACCTGCTTTAAACCCTGAACGATTGGTACGATGAATGTAATCGACCCAAATCCCCTGACTTTGATATTCCTGTACGGTCTCTTGCAACAGGGTTTGCGTGTCATCGGTAGAGTCATCTAGTACTTGGATGTACAAGCGATCGCGCGGATAATCTAGCAAACAAATCGCATCGAGCAGCCGACGGGCGACATAACGTTCGTTAAAAATTGGCAACTGCACGGTCACGACTGGCAGATCGCGTTGTTCGAGCAATTCTTGGCTGTGAAGATCGCCTTTAAACGCAGGCAAAATTTGGGGCTTGTTCCACCTCAACCGTCCCAGAGCCGTTGCAACTAACTCTTTATCTCTCTCTGGCGCATAGGCGGCAGAGGTTTTCATCGAAGCTTCCAATAGCTTCTGCGCGACATTTCGCTGGTTGCGAACCGCAGTAAGCCAATAAGCATTAACTCCGTACAGCAGCAACCAACCGGCTGCTACACCGTTTAGGACGGTGAGAATTGTTAATAGTATTAGAATGACCCTAGACTCCTTACCACACAAGGCACTGATTTAAAACCAATCAGCAAAACTGACAAAATAGCTTGTTGTACTTTACGACAGGTATTTTATCTTTACTAAAGAATTATTATCCCCATCTCAGATTTAAGCAAATATTACTACTGTCGATTTATTTTTGCCTCGCCTAAGAGTAAGATTATGTGTTTTGGTGAAGATATTCTGTAATCGCTTGTAGCGCTACTGCTGCCGCTGCTTGCTGAGATGCTTTAATGCTTGCGCCCTCCCCTTTTCCCCAACATTGTTCTTGTACCCATACCTCGGTCGCAAAAATTTCTAGATTGCTTGTCCCTTTCCCTCCAGTAGAGGTTGCAACCGTTTGATACTCAGGCAAAACTTTCCACTTACCTTGGGTCAACTCTTGCAAGGCAACTTTATAATTGCCCATAGCAGGAATCGCAGATAAAGCCTGAATTGTATTTTGGAGATGGGCATCTAGCCAGAACCGCACGAGGCTTAAATCGTCTGTACTTAGATAAAGAGCAGCCAGTAAAGCTTCTAACCCATCCGCCAAACGCGATCGCACCGCTTTGAGATCGGAGCGTGCCGAATTGGTCATCACCATAAACCGATCGAGGTCATAACTCTGGGCGATCGCGGCGAGGGTAATATCGCTGACAAGATGCGATCGGAAAGCCGCCAACTGTCCCACAGAGCTATCTCCGTAATGTTCGTGTAAAAACATGGTGACAGCGAGACGCAAAATCGTATCCCCCATAAACTCCAGCCGATCGTTGTTATACGTGGTGGAAAAACTGGGATGCACCAATGCTTGATCTAGCAAACGCCAATTTACCCGTTCAAGGGTATGAATCCCCATACGGTTGAGTAACTGAGACAATTCTTTTTGCCTGCTGGGAGCGATCGAAACAATAACCATAACAAAACGGATCTAAACACGGATCTAAACAATGGGGAAGCCACACCCAAAAACTGTATAGCACAAACCAACATTAGGATGGAGAAAACCCATTCGCACAGGCTCTACGATTGAGTCAAAACCAAGTAGAATTACTGCAATAAACTATCCTTTGCATGAAGCGAGGATGCTGTTCTTTGTAAAGCTTAACAAACTTGAAACTATGCCCAAACGTCTGATCTCGTTGCTACTTTTTGGCATTATGGCTGTAGCCACCAGTATTTGGATCGTAGCCTGTCAGCCTACCACAACTCCTCCTCAATCGACTACAACCGCTCCAACCATTCCTGACACATCATCCAGTACTACAGGTGGGGGTGGTGTCAAAGATGAATTAAGAATGGGTGTGTTGTTACCTGCCACAGGCGATCTGTCTTCGATTGGGGCACCTATGGTGAGATCGATTGATTTTCTAGTAGAAACCGTGAATGCCTGTGGTGGCGTTTTGGGCAAGCCGATTAAAGCTTTTAAAGAAGACGATCGCACCCAACCCTCCGCTGGCGTGGAAGCAATGAATAAATTGGTTAAGGTAGACAAAGTTGGCGCTGTGGTTGGGGCTTTTGCCAGTAGCGTGTCTACGGCAGCCCTCGCGATCGCCGTACCAAATAAAGTCGTAATGATTTCACCCGGTAGCACTAGCCCCGTATTTACCGAGCGCGCTAAAAAAGGCGAATTTAAAGGCTATTGGAATCGCACTGCCCCACCAGATACCTATCAAGCCTCAGCCCTAGCAAATCTAGCCTACAAACGCGGCGCGAAACGCGTGGCAACCCTTGTGATCAACAATGACTATGGTGTCGGCTTTGAGAAAGCTTTTGTCACAGCCTTTGAAAAACTCGGTGGCGAAATTATTAACAAAGCCAAGCCTACCCGCTACGATCCTCAAGCCACAACCTTTGAAGCAGAAGCTAAGGGAGCCTTTGGTGGTAAACCCGATGCCGTGGCAGCCGTGCTTTATCCTGAGACAGGGGGCTCTGTGCTTAAAGCGGCTTACGAGCTGGGCTTGACCAATAATGTCAAGATTCTACTGACTGATGGCGTCAAAACCGAAGACTTCCCCAAACTGGTGGGTAACTCGCCTGATGGTAAGTTAATTTTGGCAGGCGCACTCGGTACAGTTCCAGGTGCCGATGGCAAATCTTTAGATGAGTTTTCTAAGCGATTCAAAGAAAAAACCAGTCAAGAAATCGGCGCTTACGTTCCCCATTCCTATGATGCGGCGGCTCTGGTAGCGATCGCTGCCGAGGCAGCAAAAGACGGCACAGGTGATGGCATAAAGAGCAAATTGCGTGAAGTTGCCAACCCACCAGGCAAAGAAGTAACCGATGTCTGCGAAGCCCTAAAACTAGCTAAGGCTGGCACAGATATTGACTATCAAGGTGCGAGTGGCAATGTCGATCTAGACGAATGGGGTGATGTCAAAGGCAGTTATGATGTCTGGGAAGTTAAACCTGACGGCAAAATTGCTGTGATCGACAAAGTTTCACCATAGTTATTCCCGATGGCAAGCATGATTTGGTGGACGAAAAGCGCCTTAACTTTTGCTGATAAAATCCACCAAATCTTTAAAATAACCTTGATTGTAAAAACTAGGTAAAAGCTAGAAAAATATGGCGATCGAACTAAAACAGGCTCCACCGCAAGAAGTTTCAATCTACATGCCCTACTATAGGGAGCCTAATAAAAAACAGGCTTTACCCTATGCCATTTCTCTGTACAAGCAGGGAGAACTCCCAGGAGAACGGCAAATCGAAGGCAGTCCCCCCATTTCATTTTTAGCAACTTGGCGGGTTTCTAATCTGCCAGCCGACCTGACATTATGTCGCGTTATGTTTGAGGGTGATGCCGAGATGAGCTACGAAATCACCATGAATAATATTGAATTTGTGGGCTATTTAATTGATGTCGTTGCAAGTATTCGCGATCGCGGCACGGCTGATTTCCCCCAGATTTTTTATAGTAAATTGTTCAGAATAAAACTTGCTAGTTTTGACGGCAATTAGTGTATAATCCTGACCTTAATAATCGCGCTTAAATCTGCTTGGTTTAAGCCTTTTGTTTAAGCAAAACTGTCGGCTAGACGAACCGCAAGTGTGAGGAAATATTACTGTGTCATATGCTGCCAAACGTGTCGAATACCCCGACCGTCAACAGGATACTATTGCCAAAAACGTCGATCCTGTGATCCTACGGGCTGCAAAGCAGGTCTACAGATTTTATGTTGATTCCTATGCGACTCAGCTACCTCGTCCTTTGGGTGTAGCGGTCAACCGAACCGACATGAGCGGTAAACTTGTTTACACGCAACTGATTCTTTTGCCTCAAGAAAGCTTCGTGCCCATTGAGCTAGTTGAGTCCAGTGAATTTCATTAATCTCTAATGTGAGAATGTTTGCTTTCATTCTTGCTGTTAAAAAAAAGTAATTCGCCAGATTTTTAAATAGAATTTGGCAAGTCCTTGTCTCGAAAATGTACGCAGAAACGAGATCTCCTGTTAATACTGTAAGGGACATTGAATGGAAAGTTAAAGTTCCCGTAGGCCTAGGGGAACTTTTTGTTAGCCAACTTATCCTAGTTAGAGTAAAGATCGCCATTCTTTGGCTATGTCAATGCAATAACGGGGCGTATAGCAAAGCGAATCTTTTCGATGCGAACACCTTGTTTGTGTTATCTCAGCTTGAATACAATGAATATGGAAATCTTTGCTGACTGAGGTTAGGTTTGGCAACAAATCAGGAAGGTTATTCAAATGGGGCAAGTTGAGATATGGCGAGAACAAGCAGCTAAAAGTTTAGCCTCTATGATCCCTAAAATTCAGGGCAACGCACCTACGGCGCAAGATGGCTTGGTTGATGACCTACTTAGAGTTTTAAACAAGCTTCCTGCAAGACCCGAAGGTCGCCAGCCCTATGCGGGGCTATTTCCCAGCGCTGATATTTTCTCTTGGAGAAATCGTGCTGCCTCCATCGTTCAGACCCTAGTTCCCAAAATTCAAAATCTAGATGTCAGCTCCTTTGATGGTGCGATCGATAATTTAGTGCGAGCAACCAAAAATCTGCCATCGCGCCCTGCGGGTCGTCCCCCCTATGCAGGGTTGTTCCCACCTGCGAATGTTGATACTTGGAGAAAGCAAGCCGCAGCGAGTTTAGGTGCATCGATTCCTAGCATCACCAGTAAAAGCTTTATTCCCAATGACACGGCGATCGACGATCTGATCAGGGCGATGAGTAACTTACCCCTGCGTCCGATCCTGCGCAAACCCTACGAAGGTTTGTTTCAAGGCACAGATATACCAAGTTTGCGAAGACAAGCAGGAGAGCGTCTCAAAAACTTGGTCACCAATCTGCAAAACGATCCAAACCCAGTAGATGTACAAGTGGATAACCTGATTAGAACTCTCAATAAACTTCCATCGCGACCTGCAAATCAAGCTCCCTACGCTGGACTTTTTGCAGCTTCCCCAACAGTAAGTTCCCCACCAGTAGTTACACCTCCACCTAAAGCCCTCATCACTCAGACGCAACTGACCGCGATCGCCCCCTATTCCGATCCTGCTCGCCTTGCCAAACTTCTACCCTATCTCAATGCCACCATGGTGGAATATGCGATTAATACCCCTCTTCGCATTGCCCACTTTATCGCTCAAACTGCCCACGAGAGCGATGCGTACAACACCAATGAGGAATATGCCTCTGGAGCCGACTATGAAGGAAGAGGCGATCTGGGTAATGTCAATCCTGGCGATGGCGTTCGATTTAAAGGCAGAGGGTTAATTCAAGTGACAGGCAGAGCCAATTATGCAGAATGTGGCAAAGCTCTAGGCATCGATCTAGTCAGCAATCCTCAAAGGCTAGGAGATTTCGATCTGGCTTGTCGCAGTGCAGGTTGGTTTTGGCGCAAAATGGAACTCAACGGCGATGCTGATAATGACGACATCATGACAATTACAAGACTGGTGAATGGCGGCTATAACGGTTTAGAAGATCGCCAAGATTACCTCGATCGCGCCAAACAGGTTTTTGGAATTTAACCTGTATGAATACCTGTATGAATATTGGGTTATGTGGCGGTCATCGCACGGGAAAATCAACCCTAGCCAAGGCGATCGCAGCTCGCATCGATCGACCATTTGTAGGCACGACCACCAGTCAGGTTTTCCAACAAATGGGTCTAGATCCAGCCAAACCGATGGACTTCCCAACGCGGTTGCGCGTGCAGCATCAGGTGTTACTTGCCGCAGAACAAGTATGGCAAGCAGAGCCAAACCCATTCATTACCGATCGCACGCCGATTGACATGATGGCATACACCCTAGCCGACATTCAGGGAACCACAGAAGTAAATTTTGTCGAGCTAGAAGCCTATATGCAGCGATGTTTTGTCAGCGCTAATCAGTTTTTTTCGCAGTTGTTTATCGTACAACCCGGGATTCCACTCGTATATGAGGTAGGAAAAGCCGCGCTCAACCAAGCCTACATCGAACACATTCATACCTTGGTGTTGGGATTATGCAGCGATCGACGCCTTACCTGTCAGTTTTACTGCCTAGAACGCCAAGTAACTGACTTGGAGGAACGGATTCAAACAATTCTCACAGTTTTTGAAAGTCTAAGTGATTGCCAACCAACAAAATAGCGAAGGTTAAGAAGCAGTGTTCTGGTACTTAATCTGATGTCTTTAAACCATAGAAGCATATTGTATAGGCAACGTATTGACATCCTTTTTATGGAGTTCTTGGGCAGCGCGATAAGGCCAATAAGGATCTCGCAGAAATTCTCTCGCCAAAAGAATAATATCGGCTCGATGATTGCGAATGATTTCATCTGCCTGCAT
This sequence comes from Tumidithrix elongata BACA0141, assembly GCF_036349135.1. Lineage (NCBI taxonomy): Bacteria > Bacillati > Cyanobacteriota > Cyanophyceae > Pseudanabaenales > Pseudanabaenaceae > Tumidithrix > Tumidithrix elongata. The sequence continues at coordinate 25,839 of NZ_JAZBJZ010000039.1, read as the reverse complement.
GGCATTTGTGATATAGCCTACCCCTGCTGTGGCAATTCCAGCTTCCTTGCGAATTCTTTCTGAAAGCGGAATCTGCCAGCTCGCACCAAATGGGTATTGCTTATAGTCAGATGAATTGAACCCAGAACTACAGTCGATTAAATCTACGCCTTCAGCTTTGAGGTGCTTCGAGAGTTCCACCGAATCTTCGATCGTCCAGCCTCCTTCTACCCAATCAGAACAAGACAAACGTGCTGCTAAAGGAAGCCGTTCGGGCCATACTTCTCTGACTGAGCGCGTTGTTTCTAAGGCAAAGCGAATGCGGTTCTCAAAACTGCCACCATAGGCATCAGTACGTTGATTTGTAAGTGGGGAATAGAAGCTATGCGCCAAATAACCGTGAGCAAAATGGAGTTCTAGCCACTCATAGCCCGCTGCTAAACTCCGAATCGCCGCTGCCCGAAAGGCATCTTTGACTGTTTGAATATCCTCAAGAGTCATTTCCTTAGGAACTCGCCACAGTTTATCGCCAAAAGCGAGTGGGCTCGGTGCTAGGGTTTCCCAACCGCCTTCTCGATCAGCGAGTGAGCCATCTCCCTCCCAAGGGCGTTGAGCACTGGCTTTGCGACCAGCATGGGCTATTTGAATACCCGCGATCGCACCCTGAGATTTTAAAAACTGATTAATCCGTTGTAAAGGCTCAATATGGCGATCTGACCAAATGCCTGCATCTCCTGGCGTGATCCGTCCGCGTGGTTCTACCGCTGTAGCTTCCGCAATTACTAGTCCTGCACCACCTGATGCCCTCGCCCCTAGGTGAACGAGATGCCAATCGTTTGCCATTCCCTCTTGAGAACTGTACTGACACATTGGGGAAACCCCAATACGGTTGCGCAGGGTAATGTCTTTAAGTTGATAGGGATCAAATAAGTGTGGCATGTTTTTTTATTCCTGCTAGCTTTGTTCAATAGTTCGATTTTATTGAATGAATAGACTATAAACGAGCTAGAGAAATAATGCAACCGATGAAGTGTCTGGGAATAAGGCGATCGCGATTCAGCAGCTCGATGATGACCAAATTGCCGAAATTATGGCAAAAGCAATGGCATTTTCTGGTTTCTTTACATTGAAGTGGTTGGAATAATGAACGTTACTTGGTTTCTTCTCAAAATTCCGATTTATACAGAAAGCAATATGGCAAACTGTCTCAGATGCCCTCAGTGCGAAGGGGAAAATGTATATCGAGTTAGACGACGATTTTGGGATAACTACATTTCCAATTTTTGGATTTTTCCCTACTACTGCTCAGACTGTGGAAAGAGATTCTATGCATTTGGGCGCAATCATGGGCTGAGAGTAAGCCGAATATTTCCTATCAATTTTTAAGTTATCCCAATTTCAATTGAACTTGCAACAAATAAAAATTTGAGAATGAAATAAGTTGCGTGCAAACTATAGACTTATCTCAGCCTCTGGCTAATTTTTAGGGTTAGCCTTTTTAATCTTGTAGGTTTTGACTTTAGCGTAGGGGTTGAGCGAAACCAAAACCACCGAAACTGGATAGTTTGAGGCTTCGACAGACTCATCTGAACTGTAAAGCAATAGACTGAGCCTGTCAAAAAATTAGGTTTAAACAGATTTTTGCAGCAGATCTACTTTGTCAGTTTTTTCCCAAGGTAAATCTAAATCAGTTCGTCCTAAGTGACCGTAGGCAGCAACATCTTGATAAAAACGCCCACCACGCTCGCCTGGCAATTTCTGTAGATTGAAGTTCTTAATAATCGCCGCAGGACGCAGATCGAAATGATCTTTAACCAGTCGCAGCAGAGTTTCATCGGAGACCTTACCTGTGCCAAACGTATCAATGTGCAAACTTGTGGGGCGTGCCACACCGATCGCATAACTAATTTGCAATTCGCACTTTGTGGCTAAACCAGCCGCCACAATGTTTTTAGCAGCATAGCGACAGGCATAGGCAGCACTGCGATCGACTTTGGTGGGGTCTTTGCCAGAAAATGCACCGCCACCATGCCGAGAGTAACCACCATAGGTATCGACAATAATTTTGCGTCCAGTCAGACCTGAGTCCCCTTGAGGCCCACCAACCACAAATTTGCCAGTTGGATTGACTAAAAATCGGGTGTCTTGATCGGGAAAAACTTTGGCTTCTGCAAACACAGGCAGGATCACTTTTTGCCAGAGATCGGCTTTGATTTGTGCCTGTACTTCCTTTTCGTCCGTCACGCCATCGATCGCTGCCGTATGCTGGGTCGAGACCAAAATTGTGTCAATGGCAACGGGTACACCATTTTCATAGACGATCGTGACTTGGGTCTTGCCATCGGGGCGCAGGTAGGGCAATGTGCCATCTTTACGAACAACCGCCAGTTGACGTGCGATGCGATGGGACAACGCGATCGGCATGGGCATCAGCTCGGGGGTTTCGTTACATGCAAAGCCAAACATTAGACCTTGGTCACCTGCACCGATCGCTTCTAGAGCCGCATCATCATCCAGCCCCTCACGTTTTTCCATGGCTTCATTAACCCCTTGGGCGATATCAGGGGACTGCTCGTCAATCGCAAGTAAAACCGTACAACTATTGGCTGAGAATCCATTTTCGGCATGGGTATAGCCAATTTCAGCAATCTTTTTACGTGCCAACTCCACAAAGTTCACATGGGCTTTACTGGTGATTTCACCCGTAATCAGAACCAAACCTGTGTTAACAACAACCTCAGCTGCCACACGCGATCGAGGATCGGCAGTTAGCAAGGCATCTAAAATAGTGTCTGAAATTTGGTCACAAATTTTATCAGGGTGACCTTCTGTTACAGACTCCGATGTAAACAAGAAGCGACCAGTCAAATGTTTTTCCTCCGAAGCAAGTGCACGAACTTTATTGCACCCATGCAACATAGCATAGGTGTTCTGAACACTTTAGCAAAATTACCTATGCACGCGTAGTAATGCTTTTTCACAGAGTTTATAAAAGTTTAATGCCTAAATCATGAATTTTTAGTCGCATTTTGCAAAGGAGAAGATGTCAAATCCCCCTTGAATATGTCATGCTAGTCAATGTAATTGTGAGCTTGTAACGCTGTCATTTTGAAATTACTGACCTCAAGTTACAACCAATGTCTCAATCTTTAGATACACCACCTACCACCGCTACAGAGAACGCCACAGCAAAACTGGTGTTAGTTCAGTCTGATAACCTCTGTCTAGCTTTTTCGGTGAACCGAGTGCAAGAAGTATTACTAAAAGCTTCTGTCACAAAGCAAAAAAACAATAGCATCACGCAATATAAAGACCTAATCGTGCCAGTTTTATTTGGTCATCATATTTGTCCTGAAATGCCTGAAGTGCCCATCATCCTATGTCAATCAGCCTTAATTAAGGGTGGTTTTTTGGCGATCGCTTGCTCGGTACTGCCTAAACTAACGGAGATAGCGCCTCAAGACTGGATTGAGGTTCCCGCTCTACCCGCACCCTGGCAATCTAACGGTAAAGGCTGTGAATTTGAGCAAATTACCTATACCTATACATCGGGAATCGGCAAAGGCTGAATGATTCCTTAGCTCTATTTCGTTTGTGTAACGCGCCAACTAAGTTTGAGATTAATCCAAAAATTCCAAATCGTCACCAGAGCGATCGCGAGCAGATTTGCCAAATATTGATTGATCTTGAGGTAGTTATAAAGAAAGTTCAAGATTACGACATTTAGAAATACGCCTAAAAGACAGACTAAGTTAAATTTGATAAAGCGCTTGAGGCGTTTACTCCAGCCAGTCTGATGGCTAGAAATATCTCGAAACGTCCAAAGGTCATTCCAGAGAAAGTTATTGAGAATCGCAAACTCAGCCGCAATCACTTTGCTACGCGTTAAGCCCCAATGCAATGTGGTTGGATCGCTGAGCAGATAAAAAATTGCCATATCGACAAACACACCGCTAAAACCCACCAAGCCAAACCGCAAAAAACGCTGGATGGGCAAGCCATATTTTTGTCTAAATCTTGTAACTCGCCCGCGCGATCGCAGCTTCAATAAATGCAAAATATATTCCACATATTGCTTCCAAGTGACTTTGCTCTCACCCGCTTGGCGTTCTTGAAACACATAGCCAACTTCGGCAATTTCGCCAACCTTACCGCGCCCTAACACCTCAATCAAAATCTTGTAACCAAAGGGATTCATCTCACAGCCTGCGATCGCACTGCGACGCACCATAAAGTAGCCACTCATGGGGTCAGAGACGCGCCCAATCACCCTCGGCAAAATAATTAACCCCAACAACTGCGCCCCACGCGAGAGCAGACGGCGCACAAAGCCCCAATCGCTGACACCACCGCCTTCTACATGCCGACTTGCCACTGCCAGATCTGCCCCTTGCTCGATCGCTTGTAATAACTTCTGCAAGATCTCAGGAGGATGTTGCAAATCGCCATCAATCACACCCAAGACATCCCCTCGCGCAATTTGCCAGCCCCGAATCACAGCGGTAGAAAGCCCTTTTTCCTGTTCGCGGCGCATTACCCGCAAATGCGGAAACTCAGAGATAAGCTCCTGGGCAATCTTCCAAGTGAGGTCGGGGCTATTGTCGTCTACCACGATCAGTTCGTAGGTATTGGGAATGAAGCGATCGAGTAAGTCCGTTAAAATCCTGACAATATTTTCAATATTCTTGCTTTCATTAAACGTAGGAATGACCAGTGAGAAATAGCAATGCTCCTGCACAGAATGGGCAGAAACCTCCTCAATGAGTAAAGCTCCAGATGGGACGGTCGCAAGAATAGCAGTCATGATCAACTTAGATTTTCTTAATATCTAACATCGTCTAGGGGCAATAAAGCCTTAACATTATGTAAAGGTACTCATGCAGAATGTGCGATCTCACCCTAAACCGAACAGGGAATTGCCAGTAACCCGCTCTGCTTCAGTTACCTTAAAAGCACTGGTATAACAGGAAAAATAAACGTTAATGAGCCGGCAAATTAAGCAAATCGCACCTCACGGCGGCACACTAGTCAATCGCATCGTATCAGATCGGCAACGGGAAGAATTTCTCAGCAAGGCCGATTTTTTACCCAAGGTAAGACTGTCTGAGCGATCGCTGTCAGATTTAGAACTAATTGCGATCGGTGGGTTTAGTCCCCTAACAGGTTTTATGGGCAAGGCAGACTATCAGTCGGTAGTCTTAAATATGCGCCTAGACAATGGGCTGCCTTGGTCAATTCCAATTACATTGCCCGTTACTGAAGCCGTTGCAGAGCCCTTGAATATTGGCACATTGGTAAGGCTAGACGACCCCAATGGCGAATTTATTGGCGTACTAGAGCTGAGTGAGAAGTACACCTACGACAAACTCAAAGAGGCTTTACATGTTTACCGTACCAACGAAGATCGCCATCCAGGGGTCAAGGTGGTCTACCAGCAGGGAAATGTTTATCTAGCTGGGGATGTATGGCTGTTAGAGCGTCGCCCTCACGGTCTTTTTCCTACCTACCAAATTGACCCAGCCGAGTCAAGAGAATTATTTTTGCAAAAGGGCTGGCGCACCGTGGTAGGTTTTCAGACCCGCAACCCCATCCACCGCGCCCATGAGTACATCCAAAAATGCGCCTTAGAAATTGTTGATGGTTTGTTCTTGCACCCTCTAGTCGGAGCTACCAAAAGCGATGATGTGCCTGCTGATGTGCGGATGCGATGCTACGAGATCATGCTCGAACATTACTATCCTCAAGATCGGGTAATTTTGGCGATTAATCCAGCTTCTATGCGCTATGCAGGCCCCCGCGAGGCAATTTTCCATGCATTGCTACGTAAAAACTATGGTTGTACTCACTTTATTGTGGGGCGCGATCATGCTGGCGTTGGTGATTACTACGGCACCTACGATGCCCAGTATATTTTTGAAGAATTTGAGGCGCACGAACTCGGCATTATTCCTTTGATGTTTGAGCACGCCTTTTTCTGTCTGCGCACAAAGACGATGGCGACGACCAAAACCAGCCCCAGTTTGCCAGAGGAACGCGTGCATCTCTCAGGCACAAAGGTTCGCGAAATGCTGCGACGTGGCGAAAGCCCTCCCCCTGAGTTTTCTCGCCCCGAGGTTGCCGCAGAACTAGCCAAGATCATGCATGCCATGGCGATCGAAGAAGCTAAAACTGAATTCCAGATTTAATGAATGGAAGTCGTTCTAGCTAATTTTGAACACCTTGAGGAAATATCGAAGTTATTCGATCACTATCGTATGTTCTACAACCAGTCATCAGATCTAGAATCTGCCAGAGCGTTTCTCAAAGATCGTTTGCAGAAAATGGATTCTACTGTGTTTGTGGCATACGATCGCGATCGTATGGCTGGGTTTACTCAGCTTTATCCAAGCTTTTCCTCGGTATCGATGAAACGTATTTGGATTTTGAACGATTTATTTGTGGAAGAAGCATATCGAAAGCAGGGAGTTGCGAAGTTACTGATGAGTGCAGCAGAGAATTTTGCAAGGGAAACAGGCGCAATTCGCATCATTCTATCCACTCAAGTTTCTAATCTTGCGGCGCAATCTCTCTACGAATCACTTGGATATATTCAAAGCAAGGACTTTTATCACTATGCGTATCAATTATTAAGAAAGTAGGATAGGCATTGCTGCTGCTATGATTGACAAGAAATTTGCTTGGAACCGATGGCAGCGCATTTTAATAGGGTTGGGAATTGGCTACAGTTTAGTTTGCCTTGCTCTCTTCACCCTGCAAGAGCGACTGATGTTTTTTCCTAGTCGTACGCTCGAACATACTCCTTCTTTGTATCAACTGGAATATCAAGACGTTTGGATCTCTATTTCGCAAGGAGAACGAACTGAAAAACTACATGGTTGGTGGATTCCTGCTCAACAGCCAAATGCGCCTGTCATACTGTATTTTCACCACAATGCAATCAATATTGGCGCGAACGTAAGTCAAGCACTTCAGTTCCACCAACTCGGATATTCAATCTTTTTATTTGACTATCGGGGGTTTGGTCAGAGTCAGGGGGCATTTCCCACAGAAGTTCAAGTATATGAGGATGCTCAAGCAGTTTGGAATTACCTGACCCAAGAGCGCAAAATCTTACCAAATCAGATTGTCATTTACGGTCACTCAATTGGAGGTGCGATCGCAATTGACTTGGCTGCCAGGCATCCAGAAGCCGCAGCATTAATTGTACAAAGCTCGTTTACCAGTATGCGAGATATGACAAAGCGCTTTGGTTTATATTGGTTACTTCCCGTTGAATTAATACTCAGACAACGATTTGAATCATTAGAGAAAATGAAATCTGTCAGAATGCCTGTCCTAATCGTTACTGGTACTGAGGATTTACAAATTCCAATTGAAATGGGAGAGCATTTATACAATGCTGCACCTAAATTTAAAAAATTGATCGTAGTTCAAGGTGGGGGACATGATAACCATCTTTCTGTGCAAGACAGGCAAAGTGTCAAACACTTTGTCCAACAAGCAATGTGGCAATATAGCAACCGCAAAAGTATTTGAGCTATAGATTCGGAAGAAGTCTGACGAAGAGATTGAATTTCAAATCTTACCCAATTGGGAGTTTGTTTATGAGCAAAGTTAATTACAACGCCATGTCTGATGCCGAGCTAAAACAATATTTCCTCAAACATCGCGGCGATCTCGCTGCATTTCAAGCACACTTAGACAGACTCAATCAGCGATCGCTTAGAATTATTACAAGTCCTAGCGATCCTAATTTTGATGAGAAAGTTCAAGCTGCAATTCGCCAAAAACTTGAAGCGGCAATAAATTGAAATCGTTCGGTTGGCTAACCAGTCAAATGTAGTAGAGACTCAATGGAAATTAGTCGCGAAAAGTTGAAACTTGAAACACATGAGAGAAGTTAGAGATTTTTGCAGATTGGTTTGACTTTGATGATGCTACATGGTTTGGCTATCACCACCACTTCGATTGCCATGGAAATGAGTGGTGGGTCAATCCAAAGTCTTGTTCGTTAGTCATTGCAGTTAAAAGCTCGCAAGAGCCCAGCTTTTAGTTTGAGATAGAGAATAATGGTGATCGCTAAGACTAATTCCGAAATCGTGGTTTCGCTTTAAAGTCCTGCTAAATATGGCTTGTGTCTGGGAAATCGGCAACGTGTTATATTGGTTTAGTAAGTAAAGCGAGGCATTGCAAGCAATGACTTTTTGTGATGTAGTTGAGGCGATCAAAACACTCTCTGCAGAGGAAAAGCACGAAATTCAATTGTTGTTGAAGCAATACCTCCGTGAAGAACGTCGAGATGAGATATATGAAAACTTCAGCGCAGCGAGAATCGCACATCAAAGAGATGAGCTAAAATTTTCCTCTAATATCCAAGAACTTAGGTTACAGCTAGAGGATTGATCGTGGAAGTCAGTTTTAGCCCCTCATTTAAACGTGCTTTCAAAAAACGCATCAAAGGTAGCCTAGATTTAGAGTCAAGATTTTGGCAGAAATTAGAGCAGTTTACCTTAGACCCATTCGATCCAAGTTTGAAAACGCACAAACTATCGGGCAAACTCAAGGAGTTTTGGAGTTTTAGTGTAGATTATGATGAGAGGGTTTTGTTTTACTTTACGGAAGATGAAAAGGCTGTGTTTGTAGATATTGGCAGCCATGACGAAGTGTATTAAGCTTTAGTGACTTCGTCATTACAATAAAGCTGTTCCATCCGACCGAATTTAGTTCCCACTGTGGATGTAAATCGCTGACAATCAATTATGATAGCCCCTCTACCCAAAATTCTTACGATCGCAGAATTCCTCAAACAATCATACATAGAGGAATCCCCAGCGTGGGAATATGCAGATGGGGTTGTGACTCAAAAGCCAATGCCCAAAACTCGACACGCTATTTTACAGAAACGATTATTGGCTGCGATCGATCGTCATAGCGAAACCTATACAGCTTTACCTGAACTGCGATGTACTTTTGCTGGCAGATCGGTTGTTCCTGATGTTGCAGTCATTGCTTGGGATCGAATTCAAGTCAATGAAGCAGGAGAGCCAGAGGATAATTTTCTTGAAGCACCCGACTGGTCAATCGAAATCCTTTCACCCGATCGAAAAGCAAGTCGTGTAATTGACAATCTCTTGCATTGTATTAAGCATGGTTGTCAATTGGGATGGATGATCGATCCAGATGATTATTCTGTTTTGATTTTTGCGCCACAACAAGAACCTAAGGTTTGTAGAGGAAATCATCAGCTTCAAATATTGGAGGGAATTACTTTAGAATTGACAGCCGAGCAAGTTTTTGAGTGGTTAAAAATAGCCAAACGATGAAAAATCTGATGGCGAAACCACTGAACAAATCATCAAATAAATAATAAATGATGCAATAAATGATGAATGTATAAGCAAGAATTTCAAGTTACTACAAACTATATCAACAATTTTTATGATGGCTCCATTCACGATCTAGTGTTTTTGGACTTGGAATGGTGTCGAGATTTCCGCAAAGAAGGGTTAGTGAATAACATGATCTTTGGCTATACCATCACGCGAATTTTAGAAGGTAGCAGCGAACAATATATAAAAATTCAGTTTATTGAATCGCGACAACAAGAGAAACAAATTCTAGAAGATATTCTTGCCGATATTCAGTTATTACAGAGAAAATATTTTGTAGGATATGGCATATCAACCAGCGATATTAGTTGCCTTAGAAAGAGAATATTTGATATGCGATTACCCCTACATGTAAGAGAAATTAAAATCCTCGATTTGCAAACAAAGAGTAGAAAAAAAGACCTGCATCAAGGGCTCAATAGTTTATTTGAACATTTAGGAATTCAAATTAATAAAAAGATTAAAGGGGAATATGTCTATCGCAATGGCATTAAGGTCTTGCGCAAAGAAATCGGTCACGAACAGGTCTTAAACAATATTTATGAGTATTGTTTAGAAGACGCAACCAATTACTTCAACATTGTCACAAACTGGCAAGATCGCTTTCCTTTAGTCCATCAAGCCAGCCATGTTACCTTACCACTCCGATATAGTAGTTAAGCATAATTGGTAGAAGCCGTTCTTAAAAATGCAGAAAGAGCGCGATCGCGGCAGTCAAAACTTTCATGACAACTTCCCAGCGAATATTCTCAAATCCTGAATAGTTGTTCGATCGGACAAGCCATCAACGGCACTCCTTCAAAAATTAGAATATCCACTCCTCGATTCCATTCCCACTAGTTCCACTGATACAACGAATATGTCAGATTCTGTAAATGATGCGCCAATACCGACAACACGCGATCGCTACATTGCCTTTATCGAGCAAACCATTACCGACATTAATACGGGCAAATTGCTGTCCAAGGAACATGTCTATCGCATTCTCAGCGATCGCCTAGAATCTGGAACAGGTGAAATCTTTGAGCGTGCGCTTGAAGAACAAACAAATGTGCTGCAGGCGCAGTTGGCTGCTCAAACTGATGAAGTCAAGCAAGCCAAGGTCAATCACAAACTTCGCGCTCTCAAAATCCTCAAAGATGCTTGGTCGCTGTGGCAAAAAAACTATCAAGTTCAAGATACCTGTGTCAGAGGTTTACAGACAATTCTTAAAGCAGAACCTCAAGAACGTCTATCTACGTTAATTCAAGTTCTCGACCCCAATCATACGCCAGTCTTTGAACGCCAACATCTTCAACTGCTGGCACAATTGTTGCAAAAATCAGCCGAAACCTTACCAGAACAGTCCGAAGCCTTTGAACTGCGACAGTTTGCCCAAGGTTTAACCCGTGGCTTGGCTGACTTCGATCGCTTAGAAGGTTCCCTCGTAACTTGGCTGTATGGCGCTCCCGCACAGGTTGGGTTTGAACCGACTAAAGTTGTTGGGCCTTGGCAGACTTGGTCGCAACAGGTTACGAGCCCTCTGCCTAGAGAACTCTTTGCGGGACAGGCGAACAACCAATCAGCGGCAGCGATCGCCCAAGCACAACCGAGTATCGATGTCAGTGCTTGGGTTGAACTTTTAATCCTCCTGCAATACTTACAAAATGGTTTGGTACGATGGTTCGATCGACAGCCCTATAACGCTCAGATCGGTCTACATATGGCGGGTGTAACCTTCGTTGCTTTTGCCATGATCTGGGGCGAACTCAATCAAGGCTTCCAACAGGCACAGCAGCTATCTACCCGCGATCGCCAAACCCTCTCCAAAATTTGTTTCCGAATTAGCCTACAGATTTTGCGAACCTTTGCCCAACGCGAAAATTTTCCGCTCTATGGTGGCGTGTTCGCTTCCTTTTCGGGCGAGAGCTTCCGAGAAACGATCAACTACCTCGATCGCCCTCTCAAAGAATCTGAGAACACGCAGGAAAAAGCAAGAATTCTTACTGTTTTAGGCTATTCGCAAGCTTGGATGGGCGATCGCGAACGAGCGATTTCGCTCCATCAAGAAGCAGTGAATCTAGCGCGTGAAGTCGGCGATCTTCGCTGTGAAATCGCTAACCTCAATCATCTCAGCCGAATCTGTCTGTATCAAAAAGATTTCAATATGAGTGAATCTCACGCGCAGAGAGCCGTGATTTTGGCGAGACAAACAGGCGATCGCCAAGGCGAAGCGAATGCTCTTGCCAACTTGGGCTATAGCGAAGTCACGCTCGCGCGGCAACAGGAATCCGTAACACCCGAAGACCTAGAAACCGCGATCGGTCATTTGGAGCGGGGACAAAAACTCTCTGAGAAGCTCAACGATCGGCAAAATCAGGCACTTTGTTGGGTTGGACTCGGCACTGCCTATGTTGCACTCCAGCAGCCAAGCCAAGCGCAGTTGGCTCTGGAGCAAGGATTGGCTTTAACCCTTCAGATCGGCGATCGCGATTTACAGGCACTCAGTCATGCCTACCTCGGCGAGGCACTCTATCAGCTCCATCAACTGGAGGACGCAGTTTATCACGCCTGTTTGGGAATGTATCTTTTAGAGCAGCGGCATAGTAAAGCATGGCAGCAATCTGCGGCTTTGATCGTGATTTTGCAAGGCAAACTGGGTGCAGAGAATTTCTTTAATCTCTTACAACAGATGCGATCGCCATTGATTGCCCAAATCGGGGTCGATGGTTTTGACCACCTGCCCAACTTAATTGCGCGCTATCGACAAGGTTAGTTGCCGATTTTGTGAGGTCTAACTTCTGAAGGTTCATTAAAATGCTAAAGAATTCCTCAGGGTGGCTGCGATCGCAACAGATGCCAGTTTATATTGCACCTCAGGCTTGGATCCTATATTGCTATATAGTAATATGATTAAACCAATTACCATTGATTCAAATTAGTCTTGAAGCGATCGAGTGTTATGTCCCAACTTTCTGTTTCTGCGCTTGCCCAAGTGGCTGAATATTTCAAAGTGCTGTCGGAACTCAGTCGGCTGCAAGTATTGTGCGCCATCAAATTTGGAACCAAAAATGTCTCTGAAATTATGGAGGCTACAGGACTCGGTCAAGCGAATGTTTCCAAGCATCTGAAAATTCTCGCCCAAGCGGGTATTGTAACGCGGCAACCTCGGGGAGTTAGCGTTTACTATGCCATTACCGACCCGTTGATCTTTGATTTGTGCGAACTTGTGTGTCAAAGCTTGGAAACTCGTTTGCAAGAACAATCTCAGCAACTTCAACAAATTCAGCAATTGGAAGTATTACGCCGATAAACTGAACGGACAGTCTATATCTTCCTAAGAAATTACCCTATACCAGTTTTGCTCTGTTGCAAATTTAAGAGAAATTGGTATGAACTGGCAGTTTTGAGTTTGATAATATTACTATATAGGAATATAATAATAAAGATAACGCAATCGTAAATATATGCGCTTGACACAACACAGAAGCATTAAAAAAGAGATTAGGACGATGAAAACAAATGTAGGCGTGAGCGATCGCCTGATCCGCTTACTACTATCTTCCATCTTTTTGTATTTAGGGCTTGTTCCCTTTAACAACTCAACGCTGGGAACTGGGTTCCTCATTTTTGGAGGCGTTGCCTTTTTAACAGGTCTAGTTGGGTTCTGCGGTCTGTATAGGCTATTGGGAATTCGCACCGATCGCCCCCAAAAGCAGATCCCCTGCCTAAGGTTAAATTAGTCTCAAAAATTTCTTTTTGCCAACCTGAAGCACCTTACCCGTCAGTTCGTCTGCCGTAGCAAAGGTTAAATCTTGCACTTTCTCGCCATCGATCCGCACTGCCCCATTATTGATCTGACTTTGGGCTTCGTTGTTGCTCTTGCATAACCCACTTGCCTTAAGTAGGTAGTAAAGCGGTGTCGGAAAAGCGATCGCAGAAAGCGCAAACTCAGGAATTTGTCCTAAATCAGAAGTGACGCCCGACAACACAATTTTTTCAGCATCTTGTTGGGCTTGGAGGGCAGCGTCCCCACCGTGATATTGCCCCACGATCGCTCTTGCCAGTTGTTTTTGCCTTTCTCTAGGATTTTCGGGTAACGCGGTAATGTCAATATCTGTAAGTAGCTCAAAATATTGATTTACCAGAGAATCGGGGACTTTCTCTAGTTTGGAGTACATCGAGAGCGGATCTTCGGTCAAGCCCACATAGTTGTCGAGCGACTTAGACATTTTTTGGACGCCATCTAAGCCCACGAGCAAGGGCAGCAACAGACCAAATTGCCCCACCTTATCCTTGCCCGTTTGATTGAGATGAATTTGCAGATCGCGCCCGACCAAAATATTAAATTTTTGATCTGTGCCGCCCAGCTCTACATCCGATTGAATGGCTACAGAGTCATAGCCCTGTAACAGCGGATAGAGAAATTCATGCAGATAGATCGGCGTACCTTTCTCATATCTGCCCGAAAATCCCTCTTTGGCTAACATTTGACCTACGGTCATGCTTGCCATTAAGCCGATAATTTCTTGGAGGTCTAACTTACCTAGCCATTCACTGTTGTGGCGCAACTCTAAGCGATCGCTGCGAAAGTCCAAAATCTTACGGGCTTGATCGAGATAGGTTTCGGCATTGTGCAGCACTTCCACCGCTGTCAGACGAGGACGTGCCTCAGATTTGCCTGTGGGATCGCCAATCTGTGCAGTAAAATCACCTATGATTAATACTGCTACATGACCTGCATCCTGAAACTGGCGCAACTTGCGAAGGGCTACCGTATGTCCGAGGTGTAAGTCTGGGCGAGTGGGATCGATGCCTAACTTGATCCGCAGGGGTCGGTTAGCTTCTGTTATCCTGTTGAGCAAGTTCTCAGAACTGCTGTCTGGAAAAATCTCAACTACGCCACGCGCTAGCAAAAAATTTGTATGAGACTGTGGCAAGTTTGGGGTGGTGTCGGTTAAACTTTCTGGCATTCCTACAACAAATAACAAACGTTGAAAAGGCAAACTACTGTGGCATCTAATAGTTTAAAGCAGTCTGGTTCTTTAGCAGGCAGCATTTTGAGAGGAACCCTCAAAGCTGTTGGCGGTACACTGCTTGCTGTGGTCATGATTGGCGGAGCCGGAGTCGCAGGTGGCTTGGTAGGCTTAGCACTCTCATTTCGCGATCTACCCGATGTTAGAGTTTTAAAAGGGTATGTTCCTGCTGAGACAACTTATATATACGACATCAACGGCGAACTAATCGCCCGACTGCACGGCGACATTAACCGCGAGGTCGTACCGCTCGATCGCATCTCTCCGCACCTCAAACGCGCTGTACTGGCGATCGAAGATGCCTACTTTTACACCCATAAAGGAGTCGATCCGAGTGGTGTTGCCCGAGCGATCGTGGTCAACTTTAATGCGGGTAGCACCCTAGAGGGTGGCTCTACCCTAACGCAGCAATTGGTGAAAAATTTATTCCTGTCCTCCGAAAAAAGCATCAACCGTAAGGTGGCTGAAGCTGTGTTAGCCATGCGCGTCGAGCAGGTTTTCACCAAAGATCAAATTTTAGAAATGTACCTCAACCAAGTATTTTGGGGACAAAACACGAATGGGGCTGAAACTGCGGCACAAAACTATTTTGGTAAATCCGCCGCCGACCTGACCCTCGCCGAAGCCGCAATGATGGCAGGGGTAATTCAAGCACCCTCGGCATTTAATCCTGTAGATGATTACAAAACTGCAAAACATCGACAGGCACTCGTACTAGATCGGATGCAGGAAATTGGTTGGGCAACTCCCGCCGAAGTCAAAGCCGCCAAGGCACAACCAATTAAATTAGGCAAAGGTATTTCCTACGAAGCCAGCCGCGTGCCCTATGTCACGCAAGCGGTGACCGTAGAGCTAGAAGAAAAATTTGGCAAAGATGTCGTGCTTAAAGGGGGACTGCGCGTACAGACCACCATTGACTTAAGGCTACAACGCATTGCTGAAGAGGTCGCCGAACAAGCGCATAAAGATCTGAACGATCGCGGTGCCTATGCCAATCAGTTAGCTTTGGTTGCCGTCGATCCCCGCACGGGCTTTGTCAAGGCTTTAGTAGGTGGAGTTGGACCTTTTGATAAAAACCAATACAATCGAGCGGTGCTAGCAAGACGACAACTTGGTTCGTCCTTTAAGCCTTTTGTCTACTATGCTGCCTTTGCCACAGGCGACTATGCACCTGACTCTAGCATTGAGGATACGCCGATGAGTATCCCCGATGGCGACGAAAATTATCAACCCCGTAACTATGACAACAAGTTTTCAGGTGTGATTACCATTCGTCAGGCAGTGGCGGTATCGCGCAACATTCCCGCAATCAGACTGGGCTTGCATGTTGGCATGGACAATGTGGTGGCGCTATGCCGCAAGTTGGGGATTACCAGTCCCATGTTGCCCGTAATTTCTTTGCCATTGGGGGCAGCCGATGTCACCCCCCTAGAAGTTGCAGGAGCCTATGCTGTATTTGCCAGCGGTGGTTATAAGTCGAAAACCACAATGATCGCCAGAGTTACCGATCGCAACGGCAACGTGATTTGGGATAACACACCCAAGCCCGAACTCATTCTCGATCCGATCGCTGTGTCAGAACTTACTGACGTTTTGAGAGGCGTGGTGACGAATGGTACGGGTACGGAAGCCCAATTGAGCGATGGTCGCCCCGTCGCAGGCAAAACGGGCACAACTTCTGATTTCCGCGATGCTTGGTTTGTGGGTTACGTACCGCAATTGGCAGTGGCAATCTGGATCGGTAATGATGACTATTCTGCAATGGCTCATGGTGTTACGGGCGGTGTCTACGTAGCACCGATTTGGCGACAATTTATGGAAAAAGCGATGGCTGGGGTTCCAATCGAGCAGTTCCCCGTACCGAGTGAAATTCCCGCTGACAGTAAAACGGATACGAAAACCGATCGCAAAAATGACGTGAAGCCAGATCGTAAAACAGATACGAAAACCGACGGGAAAAAGAACTAACAGAGAAGCTCAACGGCTTATCAAATTTCTAATTTCAGTAAACTAATTCAAAACCTAGTAAGTCATGCGATCGCCTTTCACCTCCCAGTTCGCGCTTATCCTCAAAGTAATGGTACTCTCGGCGATCGCCAGTGCTGCCGTTAAATTTGGGCTACCTCTACTTCCCGCTTTCTCATCGATCGCAGCCCACGATCTGCCAACATCCATGATGAATGGGATTGCGATCGCGGCAATTACGCTCCCCGTTGCTATTTATGCCTTGATTTTGTGGTTGCGGCGCTAAAGGTTCCACGCAAAAGGAGTCTCTGCAAAACCCAAGGATAGAAACAGTATGGAATCATTACATCAACTGGGTGACATTCTTCGGGAACAGTATCAAATCGTCGATCTATTGGGACAGGGTGGCATGGGAACCACCTATGCTGCCACGGATATTCTGAGCCAGCAAAAAATTGCGATCAAGGTTCTCTCCCTGCGCCAAATCTCTGACTGGAAAGTCATGGAGCTGTTTGAGCGAGAGGCAAAGGTGCTGGCAAATCTCGATCATCCTGCCATTCCTAAATATCTAGACTATTTTCAAATTGATACGGAAAGCGATCGCCGTTTTTATCTAGTACAGCAGTTAATTGAAGGGGACTCGCTAGCAGCACTCGTTCAAAAGGGCTGGCATGCCACCGAAGCAGAAGTCAAGCAAATTGCCGAACAGATTTTAGAAGTTCTCAGCTACTTGCATGGTCTTTTACCTCCAGTAATTCATCGCGATCTTAAGCCGCAAAATATTATTCGTCGGCCCGATGGGCAGGTGTTTCTGGTGGATTTTGGTGCAGTTCAAGATGTCTGGAATACAGCAACTCGCAGTGGAACCTTTGTTGGAACCTATGGGTATATGCCACCTGAGCAATTTCAAGGTCAGACCACCTGTGCCTCTGATCTGTACAGCCTAGGTGCAACCCTTGCTTTCTTGCTGACCCATCGATCGCCTGCCGAACTACCTCAAGTGCGCATGAAGATCGATTTTCGTTCCCAATTGCAATTATCACCTCAATTCGCCAATTGGCTCGATCGCCTGTTGGAACCAGTACTCGAAGATCGATGTCAGACCGCCCAAGTAGCCCTTGCTGCCTTGCGTAAAGAAGGTAACGTAGAATCATCCCAGCGATCGCCACTCAGCTCCATCGCTCCACAAAATCTTCTAGACGCAGCGATCGCGAAACCGCGTAAACCTCTAGACAGTCGCGTTGTCTTAGAGAAAAGCAGCGATCGCCTGACCATTGATATTCCACCTCAACTTAAGAGCGATACGCTTTGGGGAGCAGGTTTTTTTGGTGGCTTAGTTTACTTCGCTCTATTTACATGGATTTTACCTTGGTTTTCGACGGGCGAATGGTGGTTAAAGATTCTGCTTGGTGTTGTAACTTCACCCCTGTTTTTGATGGCGATTGTCGCTCCGATCATGTTGCTTTTCTCCATTTTTGGCAAGGTACATATCGCGATCGATCGGAATACATTCCACATCAAAAAATATTTTCTCGGCATCAAGTTTACCCAATCTCAAGGCTATGTGGCTGATATCACAGCGATTACAAACAAAACCCAAGAGTCCTCTGAAAATGGCAAAGCCACCAATTGTTCGATTTGGGAAGGAACCCAAGAACATCGCCTAGATTCCGAGTTACTCGATCAAAAGGAATTAGACTGGCTCGTTGCCGAGATATCTGAGTTTGTTCGGCAACAAAGATGACTGCGACGATTGCCCGAACACAGAGATGAATGCTATCTCACTTCGCGAAAACAGGCTTATCGTGGTTTGCATTTAATTCTTCTCTAATGAGCTGATTGCTCAAAGTCACCTCAAAATTTTGTAATCTGCCCTTTTGCATTTCCTCTTAAAATTGGGATTATTACTTTTTCAAAGATTCTTCGTGAAAAATTTTTTATTGCTTTGGTTTTGATAGTATTGCTTGCTTCCTGTACTTCAGTGAGCGATCGCCTACTTGGCAAGTGGAAGACAAAGGATGGAGCCATACAAATCAAGCCGACTTGCTGGAACCGAGAGGTTTGATCCCCCTGCCCTATCGGGCATCCCCCTTACAAAAGGGGACAAGTGAATTCTCCCCTCTATTTTCAAGGGGGGGTGGGGGGGATCCTTGGGATGTAAGCGTTTCAGGTTTTTCGGCCCCGAACTGCCGTTACGGTAGCTACAATCCATTCCCAATCAGGACGAAAGCAGACCAGTAATAGGGATGGTTGAAATTAATCTCTCCCTGCTTTACCGATCTGCGAATCATGCTGAGCTGTGCTTCTCTGAGCGAAGTGGACATGCTGGTATTTCCCTTTTGCAAATTGCCATACAGCGCTTCCATTAACAACTGCGTGCCACCATCAGATACCGTCCAGAGGGAGGCGATCGAAGCCTTTGCCCCCGCACGTTGCACCTGATAGCCAAACCCGAGGATTTCTGCACCATTGCCCAAACTGCCTACACCCGTCTCACAGGCACTGAGAACGACTAAATCGGCATCTTTGAGCTGCCATTCGTTAATCTCGGCTAGGGTGACTTTGCTGCCATCGCCAAACAACACGTAGGAATCTAACGGACTGCCCGATATAAACTTGGCATGGGTGGCGAAATGGACGATCGCATTCCCAGAAACTTTTGCTTTACTGGCTTGGGCTGTAAAGTCTTGATCGACAAGCTTTGTCGTATTTGGAAATGAAGTTTGAATATTTTCGACTTCGGGAATGGTTGCAGGCAATCCGTTCGCTCCAAATCGGTTTTCTCCTTTTTTACCACCAAATGCACCAGCAAAGATGCGAATGTTGGATTGAGGTTTGCTATCTGGATCGAAGAGACTGTAAGCAATTAGGTTATTAACGCGATATTTCTCTACCAACCATTGTTTACCATCGTAAAGTGCAGAAAGGGGAATGTAGCGCAAGATGCCGTCGGGTGCGTAGAGAATGGTGGTAGCGTTGGCTTGTTTGAGATCTGCTTCGATGGGTTTGATCAGAACGCCGTAGAGTTTCGGGCTAGAGTTTTTGATGTCTAGGGAAGTGTAGTCTCGCATGTCAGCGCGAACATCTGTAACGAGCTTTTCTAGATCGGCTTTTTTGATGGGGATGGTTCGGTTGATGGGGAGAGTATTGGCGGAGAAAAAGATCAGTTCCAAACGGTCATCGAGAATCAGGGGATAGAGTAGGACAGCTCCTTTGGGTAGCTTTTGCAGGTAGTCGGGAACCTTGTTGATTTCCGATTTTGGCAGTTGCTGGATCTGGCTGGCTAGTTGGCGGTTGAGTTCTGGGATTTTGTCATAGCTGAGAGCTGATAGCTGACCGCTGATAGCTCTCTCTGGCGCTAAAAGTTCGACTCCCTTTGCCGTGCGATCGTTACCTTTGACATTTTTGAGATAGTCTTCGAGTTCTTGGATTTTGAGCAAATCGAGGACTTGTAATGCTTCGGTAACTCGCCCTTGTTTGAGGAGGTGATTGGCAAGGTTTTTATAGCGATAAGAGACGGCATCTAAATAGGATTTTCGAATATCTTTATCGAGTTTGCGTATATCTTTGCGGATGGACTCAGTCACCTTGACGGATTGTTTGTAGTAGAGAATGGCGAGATCTGGTTGTTTCTGAGTTTCCAGCACAAATCCGATAATGTTGAGCGCTTCGCCTTCGCCCTCTCTGTCTTTGATTTCCCGTGAGATCGCTAACCATTGCAAGTCGTACTCGATTGCTTTGTCGTACTTGCCGAGGTAATAGTAAGAGTCTCCCAGATTTACCAGCGCATGACTTTCACCCAGTCTGTCTTTGATTTCCCGTGAGATCGCTAACCATTGCTCTTGGTACTCAATTGCTTTGTCGTACTTGCCGAGGGAATCGTAAGTAATTCCCAGATTTCTCAGTGCTGCGCCCTCGCCCAGTCTGTCTTTAATTTCCCGCGCGATTAATAAGCTTTGCAAGTAGTACTCGATCGCTTTGTTGTACTTGCTAAGTTCGCGGTAATTGATTCCCAGACTTACCAGAGCATAGCCTTCACCATGTCTGTCTTTGATTTCCCGTGAGATCGCTAACCATTGCAAGTCGTACTGGATCGCTTTGTCGTATTTGCCGAGGTAATAGTAAGCTTTTCCCAGATTTCCCAGCGTTTCGCCTTCGCCCAGTCTGTCTTTGATTTCCCGCACGATTGCCAATCTTTGCTCTTGGTACTCAATTGCTTTGTCGTACTTGCTGAGGGAATCGTAAGTAATTCCAAGATTTCCCAGCGCTGCGCCCTCGCCCAGTCTGTCTTTAATTTCCCGCGCGATTAATAAGCTTTGCTCTTGGTACTCAATTGCTTTGTCATACATAGCGAGAGCATTGTAAGCGATTCCCAGGTTTCCCAGCGCATGTCCCTCCCCTTGACGGTTGCCGATCACTCGGTAAATTTGTAATGCTTGTTGAGATGACTGTAATGCTGCCTCAAACTGGCTAGTTCGATATTGCTGAATCCCCTGCTGTAACAGCCGATCTGCTTCCGCTTTGCGATCTTGTGCCGTCTGGGCAGAAGCAGGCTCTAGAGGATAGAGGGTAGAGACTTGGCAGAAGGAGAGGGATAACGCGATCGCATTAACACCAATTAATTTCAGACGAGAGCGCATCGCACGATCCTCCTAGAGCAATATGTCTCACATCTCAAAATCTATCACGCTTACGCCCTCAATAGAACACAATTTTTCGCTTAAGTTTTAGATGGCGACAGGTGTGGGTCTGTAGTCCCAAAGCACAACACACCACTCAAATTTGATTTATAGAATTTCACAACACACCCGACTCAAGTTGCTCTAAATAAACGAATTCAGGAGCCTTCACACCAGCCTCTGCTCTGATTTTAACCAGTTCGGGCGACTCAAAAAATGCCTTTGCTGCCGCAATGGATGTCCATTCCGAGAAATGGACAATTTTATTGGGTTCGTTCTCATATTTCAAAACCTGATAAGAACGCTCGCCAGCCTGCTTTCTGATGCCTGAAGCCGCATCAAAGATTTTCTTCCAAGCTGCATAATTCTCAACCTCATGAATAATCAACACGTACTGCATAACGACTTCTCAATATCTAAACAACTCAATCAACACTGCGACAGATTTGGGATTTGGAACCTCCCGTAACATCTGTTTGGAAAAAGAAAACCTGAAACGCTATACATCCCAAGGATCCCCCCCAGCCCCCCTTGCAAAAAGGGGGAGAACACATTTCCCTTTGGCAGTCCTATCGGGTAGGGGGAGCGAATCGATGGAAGACAATTCAAGATTTGGTATCTTCCTGCCCTTGATTGAAGCCAACAACGCGATGGATTTCGGTTTCTTTCTGTCGTCCTTTGAGCGCGTAGTTACAGACAAACTCGGTTTTAAATTTGTTGTCAAGGCGTTTGTGCGTATCTTCGCTGATCAGAATGTGGTACTCGCCGCCATCAACTTCTTTGTTAAAACTTTCCAAGCGCGAGGCAACATTCACCGTATCTCCCAGAACCGAATACTCTAAACGCTCTGCACTACCCAAGCTCCCTGCAATCACAATACCTGAGTTAATGCCAATCCCCGTCACCACTGGAGGGATACCCTGTTCAACCCAGTCATTACTCATTTTGATTACTTTTTGGGCGATCGCGATCGCCGCCGCCACCGCATTTTGAGCATCGCGATCGCGTTCTACTTCACTGCCATGGGGAATGGGCACACCAAACACAGCCATCACAGCATCGCCAATATATTTATCCACCATACCGCCATGGGCTAGAACTTCGTTGGCGATCGCACCGAGATATTCATTCAGCCAGTCGAGGGTTTCCCCCGGTTTTTGTGCCTCTGCGGCACTGCTAAAGTTCCGCATATCCGTAAAGAGAACGGTCACATAGACTTCCTGACCTGTAATCCGTCCTTCTTGCAGAAACTTTTCGCGATTTTCCCAAATGATATTTACGAGTTCCTTAGAGACATGGCGCGAGAAAATCCCCATTAAAACTTTGCGTTCCGATTGCTGAATCGCAAGCTGATAGGCAATTACCAAGATATTTGCAGTTAGTAAACCCAAGAACGCAGGAAAGAAGGGTAACCACAATGCTTGTAAAAATGCCCAGTAGACTGCTCCTGATAGTCCTGCCGCCATGACTATCAGTACAGTTAAATTTTTACCCACATTTAACACATAGGTGGCGAGCGTACCGCCCACAAGCGTCCAGAACACAATCCACAGCGATTCGGCATCATTGGGCAAGGCGCGCAAAAACGGTCTACCATCGAGAGCTGCACTGAGGAGTTGACTGACGATATTGGCGTGGACTTCCACCCCATACATCAGTTCTTCTTTACCCGTGCTAAAGGGAGTAGGAAAGCTATCTTTTTGCGCGATCGATGTAATTCCCACTAAGATCACGCGATCGCGTAGGCGATCGGGGTTGACCTTACCATCTAAAACATCTACAGCGGAGATGTGCTCGAACGATCTTTCTTTGCCTCTGAAATTGATTAGGGTTTCATAACCGCCACTGCCTTCATGACGATAGCCGCCATAGTTGTCCGTGATGCGGGGAATAACTTGATTGCCAGCCGAAAACTGTTTTTTACTGGGATCGAACTTGATCTGTTTATCGGGAGTTTTTTCTAGAAAAATACTCGCAAGTTCGAGGGCGAGAGAACCATAATCACCCGCAATCTGGGCTCGACGCACGATGGATCCCTCATCCGTAGGAATATTGGCAAACCCTGCCCCACTGACCTTGGCTAAATCTTCGGGTAGATTAACTCCCCTAGCCCCCTCCTTAACTGACACATAGGTGACATTGACGACATTACCTGCGGATTTCATCGCGGCGATCAGGCTTTGCCGACCCTTCTCTCTCGTACTGGCATCCCCTACGGGAATATCAAAGTATTTATCAATGCCGATCGCTGCGGGTTTTGCTGCCGCAATTCTGGAAATTAGATCGGCAAACATTTGATCTGACCATGGCCAAGCCCCTTTACGTTGGATATCATCTTCGCTAATTTCCACGATCGCGACCCGTTTATCGGGTGGTTCGGGCGATCGCGATCGCAGCAGATAGTCGTAGGTTTTTAGCTCGATCTGCTCAAAACTGCCGATGCCTCGCAGCCCCACCACACCCAAAGCCACTGAAAATGTAATTAGAGTACCGACCAGATGTTGATGGTGCCGCTTGCAGAAACTACCTAAACCGCGCAGATGTTTATGTATTTTCATAGTGCAAGAGAAGTATTTGAACTCGATTGTATGGAATGCCTCTAAGAGTTACGCTGACATATAAGCGATCGCTAGGACAACGGCTAAATAGCGCAAACCTCGGGAGCCCCCCAAAAAAACAAAGCACAAAACAAAAGAGAGCCATTAGCATATTTGCCCTTGACCCTCTTAATTCAATATGAATTCAATATGAAATTCAAAACAATAGGCTGTTTTCAGAATTCAAGCGAAATCTTACTGCCATTTCTTAGCAACGAGTTCTGCTAAATCGACAACCCGTTGGCTATAACCCCACTCGTTGTCATACCAAGCGATAACCTTAACCAAGTTGCCGCCCATGACCATCGTTAAAGGAGCGTCCACAATAGAAGAGGCGTCAGTACCGCGATAGTCAACCGATACTAAGGGCAAGTCGTTATAGTCAAGAATGCCTTTTAAAGTACCCTCAGATGCTGTTTTGAGTGCTTCGTTGACTTCTTGAGCGATCGTTGGTTTTGCCGATTCGAACACAAAGTCCACAACTGAAACGTTGGGTGTAGGGACGCGTAGTGCAATCCCGTTTAACTTGCCAGCAAGATCGGGCAAAACCAGAGCTACCGCTTTTGCAGCACCTGTGGAGGTTGGCACAATATTGAGGGCAGCAGCTCTAGCACGGCGCAGATCGCGGTGACTCGCATCAAGGAGACGTTGGTCGCCTGTATAACTGTGCGTCGTAGTCATTACACCCTTGACGATGCCAAAAGATTCGTGCAGAACTTTTGCAACAGGGGCTAGGCAGTTGGTCGTACAACTGGCATTACTAATGATGTGGTGTTTGTTATGTTCGTATTGTTCGTGGTTGACACCCATGACGAACGTACCATCTTCATTTTTGCCAGGAGCCGTAATTAAAACTTTCTTAGCACCTGCTTTCACATGCTTAGAAGCACCGACGTGATCGATAAATACACCCGTTGCTTCGATAATTAGATCGATGCCCCAGTCCTTCCAAGGAAGGTTTTCTGGATTGCGATCTGAAACAGTCTTAATTTTGTGGCCATTGACTGTGATTGAGTCGTCATCAGCACTGATGTCAGCATCAAATCGGCCCAGCATGGAGTCATATCTTAGCAAGTGGGCGTTGGTACGAGGATCTGAGGTGTCATTGATACCAACGACTTCTAGACCAGTTTCCTTGCGTCCTGCCCAACATCTCAAGAAGTTGCGCCCAATCCGTCCAAATCCATTAATCGCTACCCTAATAGTCACAGCCTATTTGCCCTTTATTAAAATTTTCTAAATTGCTTACTGAAGCTTATGATACCGAAAAATACGCACTAATTTATCGTCTGTTTGTGATGGATTTTCTGAAAGTTAACTATCAAGATGCTCAAGCTTCTACCCTGTTTACTGAGACTTTACATCAGTCAGGGTTTGCTGTGTTGACCAACCATTCGATCGCTGCCGATACGATCTTTGAAACCTATCAAGAATGGGCGCATTTTTTTAATACACCTGATAAACACCTCTATACATTCGAGCCGAATGTGCAGTCTGGCTATTTCCCCTTTCGCTCAGAACAAGCCAAAGGATGCGATCGCCCCGATCTCAAAGAGTTTTACCACCTTTATGGCTGGAGTCAGTTGCCCGAAGGCATGAGCGATCGCACCTGGCAGTTATTTCACTTGCTGGTTGAGCTAGCCACAGAGTTATTAGGCTGGATTGAAGCCGCTTCACCACCGATTTTGCAAGGTTCTGAGCAAGTTGTTCCCCTTCACCAAATGATTGCCGACAGTCAAGCAACCGTTTTGCGGATTTTGCACTATCCCCCTTTAACGTTTGCTCCAGAAGGCTCTGTGCGGGCGGCTGCCCATGAAGATATCAATCTAATTACTTTATTGCCTGCGGCGACGGCTACAGGTCTAGAAATCTGCGATCGGCAGGGAAACTGGCAGGCAGTCCCTTGCCATGCAGGCGATCTGATTGTGAATATTGGCGATATGTTGCAACTAGCCAGTCAGGGCTACTATCCTTCAACCACCCACCGTGTCGTCAATCCTGTAGGAGAGGCAGCCTTAAAATCTCGATACTCAATGCCTTTGTTTTTGCATCCACGTTCTGATGTCATATTATCTAAAGGGATTACTGCCAAAGATTACCTACAACAACGGCTTAGAGAAATAGGGTTACTTTAGACATGAGATGGTGTAACAGGTGTTTAATAAGTAGGTAGGCATGGAAATGCCAATATATGTAAATATAGATTAAGCAATAA